>JARGFV010000131.1 GCA_029210545.1 bacterium | reverse complement strand
AGCGTGGTTTTCGGTTCCCTCACGGATCGAACACACAGCCATTGGCACTCGATCCGGGCGCCCTTCCCAGGCGCGGCTAGTCATTTGCCGGTCATTGATTTGGGCGCCCCGCGCGGGGCGCGTTGATGGACTTTTTACGAGTCCATCATCGAAAGGTTCTAAACTTGATCCTGTCAGCGGTTTTTAAACTTTGGACTTTGGACTTCCTGTCCGCCGAAGCCCTGGCGAAGGTGGATGGTCTTTGGCCTCCCGTCACAAGAATCCGGAGGGGAATCCATGCCTGACCGGATTCTTGTGACGGGAGGCGCCGGATTCATCGGCTCTAACCTTTGTGAAAGGCTGGTGGACCAGGGGCGTGAGGTCCTGGCCCTGGACAACTTCAACGATTTCTACGACCCTTCCATTAAACGAGGGAACATAAAGGCGGTTCTGGATAATCCCGACTATACCCTTGTGGAAGGGGATATCCGTGACGAGGAACTGGTAAAGGAGATATTTTCCAGGTTCAAACCCCATGCCGTGATCCACCTCGCTGCCATGGCCGGGGTACGGCCATCTCTGCAATATCCCAACCAGTACAACGACGTGAACATCAAAGGGACCACCGTCCTTCTCGAAGCTGTGAAAGATCACCCTGTGGGGAACTTCCTTTTCGGCAGTTCCTCGTCGGTCTACGGTGTCCACGACAAGGTGCCCTTTTCCGAGAAGGACGTCCTGAACCGCCCGGTCAGCCCCTATGCGGCTACCAAACTTGCCGGTGAGCAGATCTGTTTCACCTATCACCACCTGTACGGGATACCGTTTTCATGCTTGAGGTTCTTCACCGTCTATGGTCCCCGGCAGAGGCCTGAAATGGCCATCCACCTGTTCGCCCGGAAGATACTCCGCGGGGAACCGATCACGGTTTACGGCGACGGATCGAGCCGGCGGGATTATACTTACGTTTCAGACATCGTGGACGGGATCTGCCTGGCTCTCGACAAGCCGCATGGCTATGAGATCTTCAACCTTGGTGAATCAAGAACAGTCGCGCTTTTAGAAATGATATCCATGCTCGAGGGAAACCTCGGTCGTCCGGTTGAAAAGGTTCACAGGCCCGATCAGCCCGGTGATGTACCGGTCACCTATGCGGATATAGAAAAAGCGCGCAACATGTTGGGATACGACCCGACGGTCCCCATGGAAGAGGGGATCCGGCTTTTCACCAGTTGGTTAAATGAAACCGCGCCGTGATGATAAAGGACAGTCCAGATAAGAGCGACAAAGGCTGATTAACCACAGTGCCGCCGGTTTAAGGCCGCTCCACCAGCCTTCGCATAAAGCTTCGGCCTGGCAAGCAGGGTTTAACAGAGAAGAAAAATTTATGAAGGGGGTGTAAAAGTGGAGAATAGCAGTCAGAATCCCATGGAAGGAACCAGATCCAGGGTCCTCGTCGTCACAGAGCAAAGGGAGTTCGCCGGTTTTATACACAGGATGAGCGCCAACCAGAGGGAAACGGACGTTCTCAACGACGAAAAACCGTTTATACACCTCACCCAGGTGGAGATACGGACCAGGGAGCGCCCCCCGCTTAAGGTTCCTTTTGTTGCGATCAACAAATCCAGCATCATCTGTGTGATACCGGAGGAACAGTAATTCAGTAATCAGTGATCAGAAAAAACATCAGTGCAGATGATATTAAGATCCCGCCCTGGACCGATATGGGGTGGAAGCTTTATCTGGCTACTGCCAACTGAATACGCGGATTTCGGGCTCCGCTTGTAACATCCAACCCTTTGTGATATTTAGGAAAATTCGATTCTATGTGTTAACAGTGACTTACCATCTTCAACGACTACTTTATCATCGGTTGATATTAAGAAAAAATATTATAAGCGTTTTTCCGACAAACTTTTACGCAGCGTGTCACGGTTTCCCGACACGCTGCCAGGAACTCGTAAATCATGATCATCGACCTGCATACCCACACCTTTGCCAGCGATGGAGTTCTCCTTCCCTCTGAACTCATAAGGCGGGCACAGGCGGCCGGCTACAGGGCCATCGGTATCACCGACCACGGTGACGAGTCCAACCTCGAGGACCTGATTCGCAGGGCAGTTACGGCTGCCGCGTCCTGGGCTGACGAGATGGGGATCATCGTTATCCCAGGGGTGGAGATCACCCACGTCCCGCCTGGCCGGATTCCCGGTGTGGCTGCGAGGGCCAGGGAAACAGGTGCCCGTCTCGTCATCGTGCACGGTGAGACGATCACCGAACCGGTGGCACCCGGCACCAACGCCGCGGCAGTCCGGTGTCCGGATGTCGATATCCTTGCCCATCCAGGTTTGTTGACCGAAGAGGATGCCGCCGCGGCCGCTCAGAACGGGGTCCACCTTGAGATCACCGCCCGAAAAGGGCACTCATCGGCCAACGGTCATGTGGCCAGGATGGCGCTCCAGGCGGGTGCGCGGCTCCTGTTCGGGACCGATGCCCACGGTCCTGGAGACCTGGTCACCGTTCAGTATGCACGGGCTGTCCTCATGGGAGCGGGAATTGTCGCCAATGAGATCGACGACGTTTTTAACAATGGAAAAAAACTGCTCGAAGAGATCACCGGCTAGGAGTCTGTCTGGGAACCACACTCAGACTCCTAGATTCAATCAACTTCGGAGGGGTAAAATGAGCTACATCAAGCGCAGGAAGGCAGGCAAACAGGGGCCTACACCCCAGGAGATCATCGCCGACCAGAAAACCCTGGCCAACTGGTTAACGGAACGTGTCAACACGATCGTATACACTGCCGGCGCGGCACTGTTTATCCTCATCATGGTCCTCGGCATCATGTGGATGAGATCGGAGAGGGAGGAAGCTGCCAACAAGGCTTTATCGATGGCGCTGGTTTTATACCAGAATACGATCTACCAGATACCTTCCGAGGATCCCGAACTGGACAAGATGAACCTCGGACAGCTCCTGGAAGGGTTCGACGAGGTGGCATCCGGGTACGCCGACATGGCGCAGGGTCAATCGGCCTCTCTTTACAAGGCCAGCGTGCTGTACAAGCTGGGAAGGTATACGGAGGCCGCCACCGCAGTCGAGGAGCTTCGAACCAGGAACCCGGATCTGGTGAGCGAGGTCAACGGATCATACCTGCTGGCCAGCAGCTACGAGGCCATGGAGGAGTACAACCAGGCCATCGGGGTCTATTCCCAGTTGAGGGACCGGATCAGCGGTGACATGAAGGCCGTGCTGGCGATCGATATCGCCAGGTGCCAGGAGATCTCCGGCAACAAGGAGGCCGCAGTGAACCTTTACCGGGAGATCCTGTCCGAATACCCTGATTCGGTTTTCGGCCTGCGGGCAGTAAAGAAGCTGGCAACTTTGGGTGTCATCGACAAGGAAACGCTTTGAGCCGCGTTCTGCTCTCCGGTAACGAAGCGATCGCGAAAGGCGCCATCAAAGCGGGGATCTCCCTCGCCACCGCATACCCGGGCACTCCCAGCACGGAAATTTTTGAGAACATCGCAAAGACAGGCTTGACGAAAGCACTCTGGGCCCCCAACGAGAAGATCGCAGTGGAACTGGCCAGCGGAGTTTCCTATGCCGGGCACCGGACCCTCGCCGCCATGAAGCACGTGGGGGTCAACGTGGCCGCCGATCCCATCTTTACCCTGGCCTATACCGGTATAAGGGGAGGGATGGTGATCATCACCGCTGATGATCCCGAGCTTCATTCGTCACAGAACGAGCAGGACAACAGGCGGTACGCGTCATTTACCCGGGTCCCCATGCTCGAGCCCGCGGACAGCCAGGAGGCCATGGATTATACCCGTGAGGCCTTCGCCTTGAGCGAGCGGTTCGACATCCCGTTTTTCGTCAGGACCACGACCCGGATATCCCACGGCAAGTCTCTCGTGGAGCTTTCTGAACAACCCGGGGAAAAGAGCCCCGTCGAACCGGGGCTGATCAAGGACCCCTCAAAATACGTCATGGTTCCCGCCAACGCCAGGATCAAGCACCGTGAACTCGAAAAAAAGATCGGCCTGATAGCCGGTTACGCGGAGAGCTGTTCCTTCAACACGGTGGAGAAGGGGAGCCGGGAACTGGGGATCATCACCTCGGGAATCTCCTACAACTATGTCAAGGAAGCGGTGCCTGGCGCATCGATCCTCAAGCTCGGCCTGGTATTCCCCCTTCCGGAAAAGCTCATCAGGGATTTCGCGGCCGGCTGTGACCGTATCGTCATCGTCGAGGAACTCGAACCGCACCTGGAGGAGTGGGTACGGTTCCTGGGGATCGAGTGCGAAGGCAAATCTCTCATCCCCAGGTTCGGGGAGATCGACGCGGGGACGGTTAAGAGGGCCCTCGGGATGGAAGGGGCCGCCCTGTCCCGGGAGATGGACCACCTGCCCCATGTTCCGACACGCCCGCCGGTCATGTGCGTCGGCTGCCCGCACCGGGGCATCTTTCACATCCTGAGCAGGAAAAAAACCTTCGTGGCAGGTGACATCGGATGTTATACCCTCGCCGTTTCACAACCCCTTGCGGCGATCCACACGACCTTGTGCATGGGTGCCGGAGTCAACCAGGCGGTGGGCATCGAGGCGGTCATGCCGGAAGAACACGGCAAGGTCGTGGCAGTGATCGGGGATTCCACCTTCCTGCACAGCGGAATGGGCGGTGTCCTCAATATGGCCTTTAACAACATCCCGGCCACCATCCTGATCCTGGACAACTACACGACAGCCATGACAGGACGTCAGGACCACCCGGGCAGCGGGTTCGACGCCGGCGGAAACCGGACTAAACAGGTGGACTGGAAACAGCTCCTCGGAGGTCTGGGAATACCGGAGCCGCGTTTCGTGGACGCCTATGACCTGGATGAGATCCGCACCGTCCTCGATGAGGAGCTTCACAAGGATGCACCATCGGTCATCGTGGTCCAGGGCGCGTGCATGCTCATGACAAACAGGCCGGTCAAGCGGGAGGACCCGTACTGCATCGACGGGGAGAAGTGCACCGATTGCGGGATGTGCCTGAGGTTGGGGTGCCCGGCCATTGCCAGGAAAGACGCCTCACCGGATAACAAACCGGTTATCGACACCGGTGAGTGCACGGGCTGTGACCTCTGTTTCCAGGTGTGCAAGTTCGACGCCGTCGGGAGAGCGAAATGATCGGCGGTTCGGATCGGCCCGCGAACATCCTCATGGTGGGTGTGGGAGGGCAGGGGACCATCCTGGCCAGCGAACTGATGTCCCGCGTTCTCCTCGAGGCAGGGTACGAGGTGAAAAAGAGCGAGGTGCACGGGATGGCCCAGCGGGGAGGCCGGGTGGTCTCCCACGTCCGGTTCGGTGAAAAGGTGTATTCCCCCCTCATCGCCAAGGGAGAGGCCGACATCCTCGTGGGATTCGAAATGGCGGAGACTCTCAGGAGCCTGGATTGGATGATACACGGGGCACGGGTCCTGGCTGATAACCGGGCCATCCTGTCCTACACTTCCCAGGTGGGGCAGGAGCCGTATCCCTTCGATGCCCTTGACCGGATCCGTTCTGCCGGTTTCCAACTCGATGTCGTGGAGGGGGAGGCCCTGGCCGCAAAGGCTGGGGAAAAGAAAACGGCCAACGTCGTTCTCATGGGGCTCCTGGCCAGATACCTGCCGGTCCAGCGGGAGGTATGGGAGGAGACCATACGCAGGAACATGCCTGCGAAATTTGTGGATGTGAATCTCAAAGCTTTCTCCCTGGGATGGGAACAAATCAGTCCAGAGGCCATCCTCCTTCGTTAAGCCTTTGGCTTAACTACGGCGGACAGGGAGTCCAGAGTCCAGAGGTGAACTTTCGACGAGGCGACGAAGCGACTGAGCGAACAACCGGGAAGCCCTGATAAGGAGACGCGGTGATACGGGGGAAGAGCGGCCATGGGAACGGCATGGGAGCGTGGGAGAAGAGCAGACGCTAGGCGAGGGGCAATTGGGGATAGTCGATAGGGGACGCCCACACTTGCCTGCCATGGCGTAGTCCGTAGGACGAAGACGGGTCATTGGGAGCATAAAGCAGCTACTTTCCATATTCTTCTTCCCCTCATGCAGGCTTACTTCCTTACCCTTCCTCCCCCTCGTGAAGGCCAACTTCCTTATCCTTCCTCCCCCTCGTGAAGGCCAACTTCCTTATCCTTCCTCC
>JARGFV010000130.1 GCA_029210545.1 bacterium | reverse complement strand
CTCCAGCTCGTACTGAACAGTGTCGGCGTCAACTTTCTCATAGCGGCCCGAATCGCCGCTGTTTTCCAGTTCCCAGGAGGTCACCGGGAAGTTGCGGCGAACCTCTATTTTTACCGGGATGTCCCTGTAGTTGGCTACTTCAACCCTTACCGTCCTGTGCTCATCCCAACCCGTAATGGAGTCGGTATGCCACTCGTAGTTGTCTGTCCGGTAATCCATGAGTGTGGGGATGACCGACACCTGCCCGGACGGGCCGAGGTCCAGGTTCACCTCTTCGTCTTTCGGGACGTACTTGTTCTCCCTGGCCCCGATATAGGAAAGATAGCCATTCTGACCGGTGTCCCGGAACACCTTCACCAGGCCGCCGGGGATGGGCTCTGAACCCAGCCGGTGTTCCTGGTCGTTGGCAAAGGAAATAAACCGCACCGGCGCCAGGCCGTACTTTTCCTCCTCGTAGCGGTAGAGGTTCTTCACCGGCACTTCGGGGGCGGTGAAGGAGATGAGCCGTTTGCCCCAGCCGTTCTCGATGTCCTCCGTGCCCTCGATGGTGTAGAGGAAGTACTCCGAAAGGCCCTCCTTGCGGATCTCCTTTGGGCGGGCCATTCTCAGCTCCGACTTGGCAGCATAAAAAGCGGGGGCGGCTTCTTGCATGACCATGTCGCCGGATATCCCGGGCATGGGTACGGGAACGCCTGGACCCGGGCGCCCGAACGGTTCATTTCGCCTGGCCAGGTCCGCGATACGGTCCAGAAGGTTGACCTTCCCCACGATGAGCCGCGTCTCGGCGTTCTCGTAATCCTCGCCGCTGTTGTTGGCCACCCGGACATAACCTTTTAGCTGCATGGCCCCCTCGTCGGGCGTCAGCGTTGCCAGGTAGTAGGCTTTCCACGAGATGCCGCTGGTAAAGTAGGTGATCTCGAAGGGCACCTTTTCCGACACCCCGGAGTCCAGGTTCCAGATCCCGAGACCGGTTACCCTGGGCGGGTACTGGAGACCCTGGACCTGTATGTTCCGGGCCTCGGCCAGGGGAAGCATCTCGAGGGAGGTGGGGTCGATGAGGGTCCCTGCCCAGGAGAACTGCAGCCGGTTCGGGCCCTTTTTCATGGTAAGGGACCGGATATCCCGGGCCAGGGTGAGGTCCGCCGAGTTGTAAATGGTGATCTGCACCTTATCCCTCACCGGGAGAGTTACCAGGTCGACCTTTGCCTGGGCCGCAAGGGGCGCCATCAGGGCCAGGATCGCGGCTGAAACCAGAATAACTTCTGCTTTGGCTCTCATTGTCCTGTCCTCCTATCTGCGCACGTTTCTGCGGTTGTAGTGGAAGGACATTTTTTCCTTCCCTTTGGCCGGCACCCGGACGTGGTAGACGATGGTGTTGGCGTCTTTTTTCTCATACTCCAGGCTGCTGTTTTTCATCTCCCACTCTCCGGGGATGTGCTGGACGAGGTCCACGATGACGGCCTCATCCTTGAAGTTCTCAAGCTCGGTCTCGATCTTCTCCTCGGTGTCGTAGAGGACCACCGTATACCGGGACGGTCTCGGGTTGATCGTGTTGTTCATCACCTTCAGCTGGGTGACCGAAACATCCCGGCTGTCACCGATGTAGATCCGCATCTCCTCCCCGACGGGGGTCAGGCCCACCCGGTCTTCTCCCAGGAAGATCGTGCTGCCGCGGCCGTCGTCCTGGAAGACCCGCACCTTGCCGTCCCAGAGGAGGTCCCGGCCAAGCCCTGATTTCACGCTGTTCTCGATGACGTAGTGGACAGGGATCCCCACGTCCGTATCAAGGCGCTTGGGCTCCCAAGGCTTTTGCGCCGCATCCCAGGTGAAGGTCTTTTTCACCGGGACATCCTCCGCCGACAGGAAGTGCACCTGGCGGGTCTCCTCGTGACTGGACGGACTGTTAAACGGCTCGCCCTGGCCGAGGTTTATCGCGGCATCGGTGAAATCCTCCCCGGAAAAGTTCCGCAGGACCAGGAACGCCTGCAGGTCCAGGTTTTTTTCGTCCTTCGAGGCCACTCCCTTGTAGGTCACCAGCCGATCGATGTATGAGAGGAGATAGGAGATGCGCACCTTTTCCTCCCAGGCCCCCCCGGAGTGGATCCGCCACACCAGGGCGGCTTCTCCGGGGGGGTAGGAGACGGAAAGCAGCGTCACTTTTCCCGGGTGGGACATGATGGCCAGGCGGATGGAGTCCGGGTCGATCTGGACGCCTCGCCAGGAAAAATCCACCAGGTTCTCCCCTTCCTGGAGGGTGAGGACCCGCTCCTCCTCGACGAGGGTAGCCTGGGGGTTGTCCAGCCGGACGGTCACAGCCTCCCTGTCCGGCAGGGCCACCAGTTTGGTCCTGGCCTCCGCTGTCGCACCGACTGTCAGCACCAGGGCCACAGCAACGATCATCGCTTTTTTCATGACTTCACCTCCGCCTTAAACCAGAGATTTTGTTGGTCTTGGGCAATTATACACGGAGGAGTGTTGTTTATTCCTGGTGAAGGGAAAAGATCTAAAGGCTGTCTCACGCCCGCTCGCCCGAATTAATGGGGGACTCGCTCAAGACGCAAAGAAGCCGCAAAGGTGAGGGATAAATGACCCGGATTTTCTTGGCGTCTTGGCGGCTTTAGTGACCGACCTGATTGCCTGATCTTTTCAAAAAAGAGGGAGGGAACGGGTGCGAGAAAGATTGATTTTTGGATCTTGAATCTTGGATCTTGGATCCGACTATGCCGGCAACACGTAGAACAACACCGCGACGAAATGGCACGCGCTGCCGGCCAGGACGAAGAGGTGCCAGACGGCGTGGTTGAAGGGAAGCTTTTTCCAGATGTAGAAAGTGACGCCCAGGGTGTAGAACAGGCCGCCGGCCACGAGCCAGGCGATGCCTGCCGTCGGCACGGTGGCAAGCAGCGGTTTTGCTGCCACCACCACCAGCCACCCCATCCCGATGTACACGAGGCCCGCCAGGATCCTGGACCGCCCCATGAGGGTGAAGTTGAGGCACAGCCCCAGCAGGGCAAGGCCCCAGATGATACCGAACATGGACCACCCCCATGGGCCCCTCATGTTGACCAGGGTGAACGGCGTGTAGGTGCCGGCGATGAGCAGGTAGATAGCCGAGTGGTCGAAGTGCCGGAGGATCCGCTTGATATGGGGACGCTGCACCGCATGGTACAGGGTGGAAAACAGGTACAGGAGAAAGAGGGTCGTTCCGTAAACGGAGACGCTCACCACGTGCCAGATGTTCCCCTTCAGGACCCCGAGCCTCACCAGGACGACCAGCCCGACAAGCCCCAGGACAGCGCCGATCCCGTGGGCGACGCTGCTGGCGATCTCTTCGGCAAGGGAATATTGTTTCACGTTAGAGTCGGTCACGGCAATTCCTGAAAAGAAAATTTCATGTTTCAAATTCCGGATTTCAAAGGAGAACACGGTTCACGGTTCACGGTTCATGGTTCACGGTTCATGGAACAAGTCTACCTTTTCCACTTTCCACCCTTCGGCTTTCCACCTTCTACTTTCCACCTTCCACTCACCTGCCTTACAAAAACTCCACGATCTCCTCAAGGGGTTTCCTCTTCTTGTTTCCCTTCTTCTCGAACCCCTCCTTCGGGTAGCCGAGGGGGGTGATGGAGTACACCGTCTCGTCGTCGGCGAGGGAAAGGGCCTCGCGAAGCTTGAACGGATCGTAGGCACCCACCCAGCAGGTGGCCACACCCTCATACTCGGCGGCCAGGATCATGTGGTCCATGGCGATGGTCATGTCCGTCTCCAGGGAGTTGTAGCCGTCGGCCACCCTCACCCATGCCTCGCTCTCTCTGCCCACGATAACCAGGAGGTGTGGGGCGTCATGGAACCACGGACGTGAATAACAGGGCCTTACCTTGCCCAGCATCCCGGGCGAGGAGATGACCAGGAAACGCCACGGCTGGTAGTTCACCGCCGAGGGAGCCAGCCTTCCCGCCTCGAGGATGCGGCCCATTACCTCTTCACTGAGGGGCCTGTCGGGATCGTAATTGCGGATGCTTTCACGGTTACGGACAAGTTCGTAGAAATCCATTGCACCTCCATCTGGACTTTTAAAGTTCCTGGCTCCTGACTCCCTTTCCTGACTGCCCGCCGTAGCTTTTGTGAAGGAGGGAGCCTGTCGAGGGGCGGTCTCCCACCAGGCCCTGAAATTATAAGGCTTCTCGAGGACAACGAGCTCGTCCGCGATCTTTTCGATCTCCATGGCGGTGTCCGGGCCGGTGACGGGAGCAGCGACAACCACCTTCCGCGCACCCAGGTTCCGGCAACATGCCACCGAGGCCCGCATGGTGGACCCCATGGCGATCCCGTCGTCCACCAGGATGACCGTCCGGAAACGGGAGTTTTCTGGAAATGATCAGGGAGAAGAGCGCACCAAGGGACTTTGCGCCCTGGTAACCGACCTCCACACCTCCCCGCGGGATGGCGAGAACGACGACGTCCAGATCCCCGTATTTTCCCAGGGCCTTTCCGAGCTGTATGCCCGCATCCGTGCGGTCGCGGAACATGGAATCCCTCTGCAGCCTGGTCGCGAAAACCGATCCGGCAGACTGTTATTTTCAGTATAACATCGATGGACTCGCAAAAAGTCCATCAGGCATAGGGCCCTCGTAAAAACCATTTGAAGCCATTTGATATCCGGCGCCGGGCACTCTTCACTCTTTTTCATACATCATGCAATTCCTTCAGCTCCACCTTATCGCTCCACTGGCTCATCCAAACGCCCACCAGGAGGCACAGAGCAGCAAGGACCTGGGCAAAGTTGAGCGTTTCGCCCAGCAACATCCAGCCGAGGCAGACCGCCACCACGGGGATGAGGTTGATAAAGGCCGAAGCCCGGCTGGCGGGGATGCGGGAGATCCCGTAATTGTAAAGCCCGAAAGCCCCCAGGGTGACGCAGGATCCCAGGTAGAGAAGAGTCAGGCCCTGTTCCGTGGACAGATCAACCAGCCCGTGGTCGAAGAGGGGCCGCGCACCGGGAAGGAAGAACACGAACCCGGCCACAATCTGCATGGCTGTCAGGCTCCATGTGTTGTACCGCTCGCTCAGCTTCTTCACCAGAAGCATATACCCCACGGCGCTCATCATGGCGCCAAGCTCCAGGGCGTTTCCGAGAACAGGGTTGGCGGCGGCCTCGCTGGGGTCGCCGGCCAGGGTCAGCCATACGACGCCGCCAAGCGCCACGAAGAGGCCCAGGACTGTCCAGCGTGATACCCGCTCGCCCAGAAAAAAGCAGGCTCCCATGGCCACCATGAGAGGCACCGAGGCCGATATGAGCCCCGCCTGGGAGGAACTGGTGAACCTCAGCGCGTTAGCCTCAAGGGCATAGTACAGGCAAGGCTCGAACAGGCACAAAGGCCAGAGGAGCTTCCAGTCGCCGGACCGGTATGGCAAAGGCCAGAGCCTGCGCGCGAAAGGGAGGATGATAATGAGGGCCACCGCCATCCGGACCCACATCACGGGCCACGGGCCAAGCGCTACGATGGTCACCTTCATGGCCGCGAAGGAACTGCCCCACAGGGAGGTGGCTGCGATGATGGCAAAGTAGGGGAGGAAAGTTCTTTCGGTTGTCTGGTTATCAGGTGCCAATGGACATTATCCGGGTGTTAAGTGATTGAAGGTCAGTAAAGTGCATAAGTGCACCAGTGCATGAGTGCATCAGGAACGTTGCATTTTTCTGTATCTCCGCGGCTCTGTGGGAGGCAGCGTTCAGCTCCTATCCCATTCCGTGATCTTCCAGGATCTCAGCTACCTTTCGGGCCTCTGCTTTCGCCACAAAGAGCATGGCGGGGACGATAAAGACTCCGCTCCCCTTAAACAGCTCACCCTGGAAATTATATACGATCTCTTCGGCATCCAGAAGGGATTTAACCATCATCACCTCAGCAGGGTTGTAGGTCGAGAACACTGGAACAAGATCACCATCAGGTCCGGTCACGGGAGTGGGAGATGTATCCTCAGGCAGTTCATGAACCAGAGGGACGTTACATTCGGCGCACTCGGTAAACTCCAGCCCAAAGTCCAATGTCCAAAGTCCAAAGGAGATCAGCCAGCTATTAGCTTTCAATTTTGACAGGGTCGCAAAAAGTCCAGTCGGGACTTTTCCTGGCTCATTAATGTCCTGGGGAAAGGGAAAAGCGTCGTT
>JARGFV010000129.1 GCA_029210545.1 bacterium | reverse complement strand
CTTTGGTGATCTATCAGCAGTCATTGTAAGGAAAGGGAAAACGACGCTTTTCCCTTTCCGTGGAGCGAAAAGTCCCGCCTGGACTTTTTGCGACTCTATCGCTGTTGGCTGGGTTAATTACCTCGACAGATCCACCGCCCTGAACGCAAGAACCCCCTCCACTCCCCGACCGCCCAGGTAAAGGCCGTTCACGAGGATGGCCACTTCCTCACCCACGACTTCCGGCCTCCTGAACATCAGGAGTTTCTCCATGGTACCGTTCGGATCGACCTGGACTGGTCTCTCATAGATGACATCTTTCAGACCCTGAAGGGCCTTTTCCCGCCCGCTGCCCTGTGGCAGCGCCAGGTAGAAGTGGGCGTAGTTGTAAGG
Source organism: bacterium (assembly GCA_029210545.1). Classification (NCBI taxonomy): domain Bacteria; species bacterium. The sequence continues at coordinate 5,800 of JARGFV010000129.1, read as the reverse complement.
CCTGAGCATCTCCCCGAAACCAGTGGAAACTCTCATGCCCGCAGGATCCACGGTAAGCGGCTCAGTGGATCGATTCTGAACCTTAAACAGGTAGGTCATCAGGGGGATCGACCGCAGGCTGTTTCCCAGGGGCTCATAGCCCCTTTCGGTCAGGTAACCGGTCTGCTCACCTGTATCGAGGTAACCTGCCGTCACCGTCACCGCCCCGTCGGCAAGAACGACCGCTACTGCGTCGCCCTGTGCCGGTTCCAGGTGGAAGAGGGTGAAGCCGGGCGAGGCGCAACCCGCCATCAGGGTGAGGGCCATGATAAGCGAGGATGTTTTCAGACTGCGCCGAACAAGACAGCTCACGGCAGCGTGTCGGGGTTTTTCAGACAGGCTCCTGGATTGCTTCACAGGTAACCTCCTTCACATATTTTGACAGGCGGCGGAGGCCTTCCGTAAGGTTTTCACTGGAGTTGGCGTAGGAAAAACGCAGGTGGCCTTCCGCCCCAGGGCCGAAATCGATCCCCGGCGTCACAGCCACACCCGTCCGCTCGAGTATATCGAAAGCCAGTTTGTAGGAATCCGCACCCAATTGCCTCGCATCCACCAGCACATAAAACGCACCCTGCGGGTCCACAGGAACCGGCAGACCGATCTCCCGGATCCCTTTCACGAGCAGCTGCCGCCTTTCGTCGTAGACCCGGACCATCTCCGCCACTTCCCCACCGGCCTGGGTCAAGGCCGCGATCCCGGCCTTCTGGACAAAGGCCGCTGCAGAGATGAAAAAGTTCTGCTGGATCTTCTGCATGGGGCGGATAAACCGGCGAGGAGCAATAACGTATCCGAGCCTCCACCCGGTCATGGCGTAAAGCTTGGAAAAGCCGTTGAGGACGAACGCCTCATCCGTAAACTCGAGGATGCTCTGCTCCCTGGTCCCATACACAAGGCCGTGGTAGATCTCGTCAGAGATTACCGGTACCCCGAGTTGAGCGATCTGCCCGAGGCTCTCACCGGGCCAGACAGCTCCCGTGGGGTTGCCCGGCGAGTTGATGAGTATCGCCGCGGTGTCGGACGTCACCTGACGGGCCATCTCCCGAACATCCGGCATGAAACCATCCACCGCATGGACCGGGGAGAAAAGGGGGCGTCCCCCGAGAAACGATACGAAGTTGGGGTAACATGCGTAATGGGGATCGTTCATCACCACCACCTCCCCTTGCTCCAATAAGGCCGCAAAAGCAAGGAACAGCGCGGGAGAGGTCCCCGAAGTGACGAGGATACAGTCCGGGTCCACCCGCACACTGTACCTGCGATCGTAATGCTCGCTTATGGCCTCCCTCAGTTCCAGGAGCCCCAGGCTGTGGGTATAGTTGGTCTCCCCCCTCTCCAGCGCTTCCGCCGCCGCCATCCGGATAACCTCGGGGGTATCGAAATCAGGTTCGCCCACCTCCATGTGAATGACAGTTCTCCCGGCCCGCTCCATCTTCTGGGCCCTTTCCAGGACATCCATGACGATAAAGGGGGGGATGTTCCTCGATCTCTCTGACGGCTGCCGCATGAGTCTCTCCGCGCTGGTATCCAGTATCCGGTATCCAGTAGTCAGTAGTCAGTAGCCGGTTGAAATCCGGGATGACGAGACATCAGGTCTCAGGATTTTTTGATTGTTCCGAGTTCCGTGCTCCAAGTACTGGCTCCCGGCAACCTTATTCCACCGCCGGCTGCCATGTCAACGGAAGGAAAGTTACTTGTGTCTTGTGTCTGGCATCCAGGTTCCAGGTGGGCGTTATTCCTGAACCCCAGCCTGCCAGCCGCAGCTTCACGCGAAGGCTGGACCCTGGACTCCAGATCCCGCTCATTTCCCAGACCCTGTTTCCCAGACCCTTGATTTTTCTAACCTTATACTATACCTATAGGCGTTTTCTATAGGAAGGTAGCCGATAACGTAACATTCTCAGTTTTCAGAAAAAAAACGTTCGTTTGCGACCCGGTATAAAAAGGAAGAATGAACGGTTGATGGACTCGCAAAAAGTCCATCAACGCGCCCCGCGTGGGGCGCCCAAATCAATGAGTTACACCGTAAGTCATTGATTTGTAAGGAAAGGGAAAACGACGCTTTTCCCTTTCCGTGGAGCAAAAAGTCCCGGATTGGACTTTTTGCGACTCTATCAACGGTTACAATTTGAGTTATTTGTTACCGGCTACTGACTTCTGACTACTGAATATTTAGGAGCGAACCCAGTGAGCCGATTCAAAGACCTGATCAAAAACCGTACCCTTCTGTGCGACGGAGCCATGGGAACCATGCTCCAGGAGGCGGGGCTGGCACCGGGAGAGTGTCCGGAACTGCTCAACGTGCATTCTCCCGAAAGGGTGCGATCGGTTCATCGCGCCTATATCGATGCCGGCGCCGATATCATCGAAACCAACACCTTCGGCGGCAGCAGGGTCAAACTGTCCTCCTTCGGCCTCGAGGACCGGACTGAAGAACTCAACGAAGCCGCCGTGAGGGTGGCGAAGGAAGCCTCTTCCGGCGACGCTCTCGTGGCGGGAAGCGTGGGGCCTACGGGACGTTTTCTGCATCCTGTGGGTGAACTCGGTTTCGACGAAGCGGTAAGTATCTTCGCCCAGCAGGCTGCCGCCCTCGCCGGCGCGGGAGCCGACCTCATCATCCTCGAGACTTTTTCGGACATCAAGGAGATCCGCACCGCCGTTATCGGCGCCAGGGAGGTGACCGACATCCCCGTCGTCGCTCTCATGACCTTCGAGCCCTCGGCACTGACCCTCCTGGGAAGTTCCCCGGAGGCGGCTGCAGTCACCCTGGAAGCGGTGGGCGCCGACGCCGTAGGCTCCAACTGCGGCCTGGGACCTGAAGGGATCCTGGAGGTGCTAAGGCGCATGGCGACGGTCACCGAGCTTCCCCTTGTGGCCATGCCCAACGCTGGGATGCCCCGTCTGGAACACGGACGGACCGTTTTCCCCGCTTCGCCGGAAGAGATGGTTCAACCTTTCGGGGAGTTTCTGGGTATCGGGACAGCCCTGCTTGGGGGCTGTTGTGGAACCTCACCGGCACACATCGCCCGCATGAGACGGGAACTGGACACGATCCCGGGCCGATCGGACAGGATCCTGACGGACCCTTCCGCCACCAGGTTGTCGAGTCGGAGTTCCGTTCTTTTCGTGGGAGGGGCCAGCCCGATTCGCGCCATCGGTGAGCGCCTCAATCCTACCGGCCGCAAAACCCTCGCCCAGGCGGTCCGCGAAGGCCGTTTCGATCCCTACAGGGAAGAAGCGGCCCGGCAGGTGGAAGCAGGGGCCCAGATGCTGGACGTCAACGTCGGGGTCCCCAATATCAACGAGGAGCAGGCCATGGAGGACGCCCTCACCGCTGTCGGGCAGGTGGTCTCCGTGCCTCTCGTCATCGACTCCCCACGACCGGAGGTCATCGAGGCCGGCCTTAAAGCAGTCGATGGGAAAGCCCTTATAAACTCGGTGACCGGCGAGGATAAAAGCCTGGAAAAAATCCTGCCCCTGGCAAAGAAATACGGCGCGGCTGTCCTCGGCCTGACACTGGATGGAAATGGGATCCCCGACACTGCCGAGGGTCGTCTTGCCATCGCCAGGCGCATTCATTCAGCCGCCCTTAAGGCGGGCATCCCCGGGCGGGACGTGCTCATCGACTGTCTCACTCTCTCGGCCGGCGCAGAGCAGGAACGGGTGGCCGAGGCCCTCAGGACGGTGAGTCTCATCCGGAAAGAACTGGGTCTTAACACCCTCCTTGGTGTCAGCAACATATCGTACGGACTCCCTTCGAGGGAATTTTTGAACGCCGCATTCCTTTCCATGGCAGCCCGGGCGGGCCTGTCCGCGGCCATCGTCAACCCCTTCGACAAGATTTCCATGGGCCTCCTTGCCGCGTCCCGTGTCATCCTGAACCAGGATCGCCACGCAGCGGATTATATCTCTCTTTACGGAGGCGGGCCGTCGACAGGAGGCACCGTTTCTACCAGGGATGATGAGGACCGTGAGGGAGCCCTGGGGAGGGCCGTCGTGAACGGCCACCCGGAGAAAGCCGGCGAACTGGCCGTCGCCCTGCTGGACCAGGGGTATGGTCCCATGGAGATCGGGGAGAAGATCCTCATCCCGGCCATGTCAGAGGTGGGGGAAAGGTTCGCCCGGAACGATTATTTCCTGCCCCAGGTCCTGATGTCGGCCAAGGCCATGCAGTCGGCCTTCAAACCCCTGCGTGAGGCCATGAAAGGCCAGGACCTGCCTTCGGCCGGAAGGATCCTCATGGCCACGGTGGCGGGGGATATTCACGATATCGGGAAGAACATCGTCATCACCCTGCTGGAGAACCACGGGTTCGAGGTCCTGGATCTGGGCAAGAATGTCCCTTCAGATGAACTGGTCAGGGAAGCTTCCCGACCCGGGGTCGATGCCGTGGGCCTGTCCGCTCTCATGACCACCACCATGGTTCACATGAAAAACGCCGTCAAGGCGTTGAGGGCGGCCGGTCTCGAGGTCCCCGTGGTGGTCGGGGGTGCTGCGGTGACCCAGGAATACGCCGGCGAGATTGGCGCCGACGGATACGCCGGGGACGCTACCGGGGCAGTCAAGGTATTTCTCGAGCTTCTCCACAGGAACCGGTGATATGGCTTTCGACCTTCGCCAGATCAAAGCGTTCGAGGCCGTTGCAAAGCACGGGGGCTTCTCCAAAGCCTCAAGGGAGGTGGGCCTGACCCAACCGACACTCAGCACCCACATAAGAAACCTGGAGGAGACCCTTGGGGTCCGTCTTTTCGACCGCACCGGCAGATCGGTCAGTTTGACCCCGGCAGGCAAGCTGCTCTCGGGATATGCTGGAAGGATCGTCGACCTCATGGAAAAAACCGTTCAGGCCATCGAGGGTTTCACCGGACAGATCAGGGGAAACCTTCACATAGACAGCAGCACTGTGCCTGGCGAATACCTTCTTCCCCGCTGGCTGGCAGGGTTTCACCGCCGCTATCCGGAAGTCCAGGTGACCCTGACGATCAGTGATTCCACCCAGGTTCTTGATCGGGTCGCAAGGGGGGAGGTCCCTGTCGGTGTCACCGGCAGTCCGGCGGATCATTCTTCCCTGGATTCCCGCCTCCTGTGCGATGACGATATCATCCTGGCGGTCTCACCGGAGCTTGCCGAAAGTGCGGGAATTGGATCGCGGGTGGACATCGGGGAACTTGCCGGCGTCCCCCTGATCCGCAGGGAAACCGGGTCGGGAACCCAGAGGGCCGTTGAAAACGCCCTGAGCCTGAGCGGCATCAGGGTGGATGGCCTGAACTGGGCCGCCAACCTGGGCAGCACCAGGGCTGTCGTGGAAGGGGCCATTGCAGGGCTGGGCGGAGCGTTCCTCTCGGCTTTAACCGTTGACCGGGAGATCGCCGAGGGCAACCTGCGCGCCGTTGAGGTTAACAGCCTGGTCGTAAACCGTGGCTTTTACCTTGTTACCAACAGCCGCCGGACCCTTTCTCCCATTGCTGCCCGGTTCATGGAGGAGCTGATCAGGACCGGAGCGGATCTGGTTGCGTGTCAACGAAAGCTCTTGAAGTGGCGCCCACCGGGTATATAATAAATGATTGGGTAAAATGTGACCGGCAGACCATAGGATTGGACTTTTTGCGACCCTGTCAAAGTTGATGACTTCGCAAAAAGTCATCAACGCGCCCCGCGCGGGGCGCCCAAATCAATGACCCGAACCTTAAGTCATTGATTTGTGAGGAAAGGGAAAACGACGCTTTTCCCTTTCCGTGGAGCGAAAAGTCCCGGATTGGACTTT
>JARGFV010000128.1 GCA_029210545.1 bacterium | reverse complement strand
AGGAAAGGGAAAACGACGCTTTTCCCTTTCCGTTGAGCAAAAAGTCCCGGATTGGACTTTTTGCGACCCTATCAAAGTTGGAGGCGCCACCCGGATTCGAACCGGGGATAAAGGCTTTGCAGGCCTCTGCCTTACCACTTGGCGATGGCGCCGGGCTAAGGAATATTAGTTTTTAACAGGTTTAATGTCAATAGAGGTTCATCCCGATTGTTGTCAATCGGATGAACCGTTTACAGTTTACGGTTCACAGTTCACGGTATCCAACCCAAAACTCGAAACACAAAACCCAAAACACTGGACGAGATCATGTTAGCGGTGGAAGAGTGTTCGCGGTCCCGCGTATTTCATCACCCTTTCCATCTCCTCCTTGTACCCGGGTCTGTAACAGTGCCGGGGACATTTGCGGCACTTAGGTTTCGGGTCGAGGGGGCAAAGAACCCGCATGACGATAGCGTGGCGCAGCAGGGCGGTACACTCATCACAAAGGGGTGGACCCGACTGGATGTGAACGGGGGTTTTCCCCGGTTCGAAGGAAAAGGGTATCCTGGACCTGTCCCGGTGATGACTGTCGCAGTACATCGAGACGAACCGGACAAGCTTCCGGGCATCAGCCCGGATGTATTCAGGATCGGATGTGGGTAGTGGGGGCATGGCAAAAGCTCGAAGATCAAAGTGCGAAGCGCGAAGAAAAAATAATGTCTTCGTTCTTCGTTCCTTTTACTTCGTTCTGGACAGGTTTCATCCGGTATATCCTTTAAGACGTTCCCGGTCCAGGACCTGCAGGACGCCCGGGGATGCTTCCTTGACGACGCCGTCGTCCTTGAACCGTGTGAGTGTCCTGGAGAAGGTCTCGACGGCCATTCCGAGGCTGGAAGCAGTCTGTCCCTTTCCGGCAGCAAGGCGGACCAGCCCGGTTGTCTGGTCCATCGCTCCGAGGAGGTGCCGCGCCAGCCTCGATGTCGCGTCCATGAGAGAAAGTTCCTCGACTTTCCGCGTCAGCAGCTGGAGGTAACGCGCAAGGTGGGCAACAAGGTTCATGGCCAGCGCGGGATCGGAGGACATGGCCCTGGAGAGGGCTTCCCGCGGGATGTAGAACAGCTCGGATTCCTCGATGGCCTCCGCGGTCGCGGGGTAGGCCCTGTCCATGTAAAGGGCGGCCTCGGCAAAGGACTGGCCCGGCAGCACGAAATGGAGGATCTGCTCCTTCCCGGAGGAACTGACCTTATACAGCTTGACCTTCCCGCTTACGAGGAGATAGAAACCCCTGGCCTCCTCTCCATCGCGGAAAAGCAGTGACTTTTTCGCGATCCTCTTTGGGGCGGCGATTTCGGCCAGGGTCTTCAGATGCTCTTCTTCAAGACCTGAAAACAGGGGGAAGCGGGCTAAAACCACTTGTTTGTTACCGGTATACATGAAAATTCCAAAAAACGTTTCATCTTTGCCCCCCTTGCTTACCTCATCTCCAGAAAATTATTAAGGGCTCCAAATGGAGCCCTGAGTAATTTTCTGGAGCGGGAAACGGGATTTGAACCCGCGACATCCACGTTGGCAACGTGGCGCTCTACCACTGAGCTATTCCCGCTTGAGGGACAACTATATAACAGAATTGCCCCATGAATTCAACCTCTTAAAACGTCTTAAAACGGCTCGTTGAGACGTTAAAGAAGCGATTCAGCCGCTGTGAGGATCTTCCTTTATAATGGCGGCATAATCCATGAAATAGCGGTAACCGGACCACATGGTGGTCACAAAGGCAGCCACGAGTAGGATGATTCCCGCCTCATGGAAAGGAAAACCCCACAGGTTGTAGTTGACCATGAGCCCTATGATGGCAAGGACCTGAAGGGTCGTTTTGGTTTTTCCGGCAAACCCGGCCTCGATGACGACGTTCCTGGTACCCGCGTAGGCCCTCAGACCTGACACCGCAAACTCGCGGCTGATGATAAGGGCCACCAGCCAGGCGGGAGCGCGGTCCAGGTGTACCAGCATGATGAAAGCCGCCGCCACGATGATCTTGTCGGCAATGGGATCTAGCAGTTTTCCGAATTCGCTCACCTGGTCGGTTTTCCGTGCGATGTATCCGTCGAGGAGATCGGTGATGGCCGCAACCGAGAAAACCACGGCGGCTGCGATACCGAACTCCCTGGATGGAAACGATGTCAGGACAATGATGACCGGAAGGAACATGATCCGGCCGAAGGTGAGCCAGTTGGGAATGGTGTTGATCTTCATTTAGAATTACCGGCCGAATCCCGCATAGGTGCGATACAGGCTGATGACCTTCTTAACATAGTTCTGGGTCTGCGGGTAGGGTGGGACGCTGCCGTATCGGATGACGGTGCTGGTGCCGGCGTTGTAGGCGGCAAGGGTCAGCTCCAGGTCCCCTGAAAAGCGTTTGAGAAGACCGTTCAGGTGACGCGTCCCCGCCTGGATGTTCTGTTTCGGGTCCCACGTGTTCCTCACACCCAGTACGGCAGCGGTGCCCGGCATGAGCTGCATGAGCCCCCGGGCGCCTGCGCTGGACACCGCGTAACGGTTGTAATCCGATTCAACTTCCATGACTGCCCGTATCAGTGCCTCGTCCATCCTGTAAAGGGAACACGCTTCCACCACGATCTCCCTGTAGGGGTAGTAGGAGCCTGTGGAAGCGAGCCGGAAACTCCCCCTCTCCCTCAGGTAAATCTCGGATGCCGGGTGGGACTGCCTGTCGGAAAATACTTTTATTCCCCGCTCATCAACATGATGATAGATGTCAGCCGTTGCCGCCATAGGCAGCATCAGGATTGCGAATACCGAAATGTGGGTAATGATCCGTTTCATCTTTTAAAGACTCAGATGGTCATACGGTATCGTTGTATGCTGTGAACTGTGAACGGTAAACTGCCGGCTAGGGCATCTCCACGAAAAAGTAGGCGGCAAACTGTTCGTTGTCCTCAATGCGGTAGCGCTTTTTTTCCTTGTCCTTTGATTTCTTGTCGTGGCCAGGCCCGCCTTTTTTCCCGGGTCCTGTTTCTCTCCCGTCGGAGTCGTTATGGCGATCGTTGTCCTTGTCTTCATCACTGGTTTCGTACTTCGAATTTTCCAGCATATCCCTGACAAAAGCCGGCTGATCGCCACCTGACCCGGACCGGCTTTCAGGATGCTCCCGATCGGCAAAAAGGTCGTCCAGCAGGCCCCGGGCCGTTCCGTTATCAAGGTCCATGTCGACCGCATTGCGCAGGAAACCCAGGGTGGGCTGCTGCCCCTGGATACGAAAAACGACGAAGGACTGGCACGTGCGGATGCGGGACCTGAGCCGATAGTCCTGGGTAAAGCGGTACGCCATCTCCCAGCTGTCACGGGCCTGGGAATGCATGCCCTTCATGTAATAGGCGCCGCCCAGGTAGTAATGGTACCAGAAATCGCTGTCCATCTTGCCGCGCGCTTTCTCAAGCTCCCGCAGCGCATGGTCGGGCTTGTCATTCTTCAGGAACCGGTAGGCGGAACGGATGTGGTTCCTGGCCGCGACATCAAGCCCCTTACCCTTACCGGGGTGAGGCTCCGGATCCCTGCCGGTCCTCGGCGGAGGGTTCGTTGTGTCGCCGATGACCACCCAACCTCTGTTACTCCGACCGTCACTGGTGACGCATCCGCTGACGGCGAGGATGGCGATGGAAACCGCGATGGCCAGGGATGTCCTGATAACGACCATTTTCGCCTCCCGTGAAATTCCTGGTAAATAGTATTAAAACAATGTCATTTTCGTCAGTTTAATTCGATATGTCAACCCGAAATCCGAAATCTGATAAACATTCACTGTTAACCGCCCTTGAAAAAACGCTCCACAATAAAATCACACACCACGCGAGGTTCGTTCAGGGGCAGTACCGGCACATCATCGACATGGAGATCACCATCCGTCGCCACAGCGATGATCCCGAAGCTTTCCGCCGCACCCCGGCCAGCCAGCAGTTCGGTGCTGTGATCCTTTCTGTAGACCTCGATCTTCGGAAGATCGATCTCCTTGAACCCTTCCACCAGGACGATATCGGCGTTGCGGGCGGCGTCCCGGATGGCCTGTCCGGCGGCATTTTCAGGAGCGGGCCTCATGACGGCCATCTTGTTATCACCGACAACGACACTGTTGACCGCCCCCGCCCTGGAAAAGCGCCAGGAATCGCTGCCCTCCTTGTCAATCCGGACACGGTGGGCGGAATGTTTCACTGTGCCGACGCGATATCCTCTCGCGGTCAGCTCCTTGAGGACCGACTCCATGAGGGTCGTCTTGCCGGTGCCGGACCGTGCCGCTATGAACGCGACTACGGGAACAATAAGCGGCGGAACATCGGGTGGCTGGATGTCCCGGGGTGGAGTGTCGAAGGTCATCTGAGGCTCTCCTTGATCTTTTCGGCAACTGACAGGTTCAATCCCCGAACGGAGGCGATCTCCTCCACCGGTGCGGCCCTTATCTCCTCCACAGAACGGAACCTGCCCAGCAGGGCTTTCCTCCTGGCCGGGCCGACTCCGTCGATCCCGTCAAGGGTGCTTAAAAGATCGCCCTTTGCCCTGCTTTTACGGTGGGTTGACAGGGCAAACCGGTGAGCTTCGTCCCTCAGCAGCTGAAGAAGGTGCAGAGCCCCCGATTGCGCGGGAAATTTGACGGGGTTGATGCGATCCGGCAGGTGCACCTCATCCCGGGCTCTGCTTTGCCCCTTCCTGGCGGCCGCCTTGCCCTTGGATATCGATGACAGCCGGACGTGGTCGGCTCCCTGCTCTGATAGAACTTTCCCGGCCCTTGCCAGCTGACCGCGTCCCCCGTCGATAAGAAGAAGATCCGGGTCAGGAAGAGAATCGGCTGCGGAACCGGCGAAACGGCGCTGCAGGACGTGGGCAAGAGCGGCGTAATCGTCACCGGGCGCTACGTCTCCACCCACCTTGTAAAGCCGGTACTGTTCCTTGACCAGGGAACCGCTTTCCCAGGCGACGATACTTCCGTAGGTACCTTTCCCAGCTGTATGGGAGATATCCACGCATTCGATCCTTCGGGGGGGGGCAGGCAGTTTCAGGGCCCGTCCGATCTCGGTACTGACTGTATCAGCCGCCTTCGTGCGGGTGACATTCTCTTTCAGGGCCTGCCTTGCGTTCTCTTCCGCCAGTTTAACAAGCCGGACTCCCCTGCCCCTTACCGGCGTGTATATCCGGATCTTTCTCCCGGCGAATTCCGCAAGCTGTTCTTCGTGGGCAGAGCTGAACTCGATCCCCTCCGGCAGGAGGATCCTGGGCGGAACCATCGTTCCCTCGCGGTAGCGCCTCGATATGAAAGCGTCCAGAGCCTGGTTCCGGTTCACGGAGCCGGTCACCACGGTGTCGGACCGTCCGACCAGGGTTCCCGAGCGAACAAAAAGGCAGGTCAGCACACCGATCTCACCGGAAGAGGCGAATCCGAGGACATCCAGGTCTTCACCCGGGTCTCCCACGACATCCTGTTTTTCCAGGACCGTTCTGACAGCCTGGATCCGGTCCCGCAGGAAAGCGGCATCCTCGAACCGCAGATCACGGGAGGCCTTGTTCATCCGGGCCTCCATCTCCCTGACGACACGGGATCCCCTGCCCTTTAAAAATTCCACGAGTTCGTCCACGATCTTCCGGTAGCGTTCGGGATCGACATTCCCCCCGCAAGGTCCAAGGCAGCGTCCCATCTGGTGGTCGAGGCACGGACGACCCGGTCTCCCTCTGCCCCCGGGGTTGACTCCGCGGCAGCGCCTGAGGGGGAACGCTCTCTCGAGCCATCCGAGGGTTTTGCGGGCGGCCCCGGCGTTCGTGAAAGGGCCGAAATAGAGGCTGCCGTCACGGGTGATCCTGCGGGTGATCTGGAACCTCGGGTATCGTTCCTTTACAGTGATCCTGAAGCAGGGGTAACTCTTGTCGTCCTTGAGATCCACGTTGAAGGGGGGGCGATAACGCTTGATGAGAGCGCTTTCCAGGAGCAGGGCCTCTTTCTCGGTGCCGGCGACGATGGTCTCGATGCTTTCGATAAGCGGTACGAACAGCCCCGTCCGGTTGCCCTGTGTCCCGGTGAAATACTGGCGGACTCTTTTATTCAGGTTCTTGGCCTTGCCGACGTAAAGGACCGCACAGTCCTTGTCCCGGTAAATGTAGACTCCGGGTGAGGCGGGGATATGCTTGAGCTGGTCCTTGAGTGCGGGTTTCAACGGTTAGAACTCCAATTTCACATTTGATAGAGTCGCAAAAAGTCCAGGCGGGACTTTTCCTGGCTCCTTAATGTCCTGGGGAAAGGGAAAAGCGTCGTTTTCCCTTTC
>JARGFV010000127.1 GCA_029210545.1 bacterium | reverse complement strand
TTGATTTGGGCGCCCCGCGCGGGGCGCGTTGATGGACTTTTTGCGAGTCCATCATCTTTAATTGCCACACAGTTAGCTGACATCTCATTTGCATCATGAATAATGCGGGCTAGGAGGTGACTCTTATGGTTTTGACTGTCAATAGATAAATAAATGACCCCAAATGATCCCGGAAGGGGCCATTTATTTATTCGCCCTCGAATTCGGTAAGGCAGAATATCCTGTACCCTTTTTCCACGATCTTGGCATGTCCGCCCACATCCGGCAGGTCGACAATAAAGCAGATCTCCTCGACGACACCGCCCAGTTTCTCAACCAGGGCCGCGGAGGCCAGCGCTGTGCCGCCGGTTGCCAGCAGGTCGTCCACGAGGACCACCCGGTCACCGGGTTTGATGGCATCCTTGTGGATCTCGATGATATCGGTCCCATATTCCAGCGTATATTCCTGCTTCTCGGTCTCACCCGGCAGCTTTCCCCGCTTCCTGATCGGTACAAAACCCTTTCCCAGAACGTAGGAAAGGGCCCCGCCGAGGATGAAGCCCCGCGATTCGATGCCGATGATGGTGTCGAACTTGAACCCGAGATCATCGGATACATAGTGCTGGGCCAGGTTGTCGATGACGAGGCGGAACCCCACCGGATCCTTGATGAGGGTGGTGATATCCCGGAACATGATCCCTTTCTGCGGGTAATCCGGGATCGTTCGAATCCTTGATTTGATGGGCATTGCTTGCTCCTTTTCCGTGTTGATCGTTCAGGCCCTTCCAAAGGACGGTTCAATATACAAGAGACGGGGAAAGGAGGGAAGGGGGGAGGAGCGTGGAGAGCAGGCAATAGGGAAGAGCAGGCAATTGGCGATGGGTAATGGGGGACACCCGATCTTGTCATTGCGCTTGTCTCGCCGAAGCTGTTCGACGGGCGTTAGCGAAGGCGGAAGGAGTCACGCCGATGGCGTGACGACGCGGCAATCTCAAGCGAAGCTGAAATGGTCGTTGCGGCTTCCTCCGGTCGCTCATGAGATCTCGTCGCTCAGGAAATGGCTCGCGATGACAGCAGGTGCGCCGATTCGCCGTGAAACTCGAGGTGGTTTAGCGCCGAGCGTGCAACCGCGGCTGATTAGCCTTGAACTTCATCAACCGTGGAGGGGAAAAGGGGAAAGGGGGAAGAAACGACTGGACGACTGATCCCCGATCCTGGTTGACGGGGAATGACCCGGCTGGTATGGTGAAAATTATCACAAATTGAGGGGGCTCAATTGGACTGGTGGAAAAAATCTTTTATCATCGTGCTCGGGGTGGGCGTTATCTACTGCGCGGGGTTTGTCATGGGGGAGAAAACCGCCAGCCGATGTCTTCGTTTCGAAAACATCCGGACCAACCACACTGTCGATTATTCGAGGCTCATCTGCCCCTACAGCGAACCGGTAAAGATCCTCGCAGCGAGGCTGAAAAGCCCGGAAGAAGCTTTCTCCTTTGTCAGGGACGAGATCAGGTTCGAGCCGTACAGGCCTGTTGAATCGGCGACCCATGTGCTTCGCGAGCAGGCGGCCAGCTGTCTCGGGAAGGCAGCCCTTCTGTGCAGCCTTTACCGCGCCATGGGGGTCCCTTCCAGCAGCGTATACGTGGTCACGGGTCAGGTTGCGGCCGGTGAAGAAAAAGTGGAGCACGCCTGGGTCAACCTGGCCCACGACGGCAAACTCTATCAACAGGATCCTTCACAACTGCTCGGGACCTTCGATTTCCACGATTTCCCCGGCCAGAAGTACAGTCAGTCTTTTGTCCACAGGGAACTTTTCTGCTTTAACGACGATGGGTTCGCGGTGGTCTCGCAGCTGAACCGGATGAGTGCGACTGTGCGGCGGGACGACTGAGCGACGGAGGGAAAGAACGACCTGCAGGCGAAGCGCCTTGCCGCCTTGATGCAAATCTTGAATATTTGGTTTTAAAAGGAAAAATATAGTTGGCAGGAAATGGTTCGTTTGTTTTTCTCGCCCCGTCGCCCCGTCGCTTATCCTGTCGCGACGAGCCGTCTCGGCCTGAAGGTCTTGTCAAGAACCCGTTTGCGCAGGCGGATCGACCGGGGAGTGACCTCCACCAGTTCGTCATCGTCGATGAACTCGATGGCCTGCTCGAGGCTGAAAATAACCGGAGCATGGAGCCTGGTGTCGATCTCCGAAGTGGAGGAGCGCATGTTGGTCAGCTTCTTTTCCCTTACGGGGTTGACGTCGATGTCGGTGTCCTTGGCGTTCTCTCCCACGATCATTCCGGCATAGACTTCCGTGCCGGGATGGATGAAGAGGCGGCCCCTCTCCTGGATGCTCTCGATGGCGTAGGCTGTTACCGGACCGCTCATCATGGACACCAGCGCTCCTGTCCTCCGGCCGGAGATGTCTCCCTTGTACGGCTGGTAACCGTCGAAGACGTGGGACATGACGGCTGTACCCCGGGTCTCGGTGAGCAGTTCACCCCGCAGGCCGATAAGTCCCCGGGCCGGCGCCGAAAATTCGAGCCGGACGGTACCGGAGCCTGTGTGCACCTCCACCAGCTGGGCCTTCCGCGGCCCAAGGAGGCTCATGACGCTTCCCTGGTGCTCGGAGGGGACGTCGATCACCAGGTACTCCATGGGCTCGTGGCGGCTCCCGTCGATCTCCCTGTAGATAACCTCCGGCCTTGAGACTGCCATCTCGTAACCCTCGCGGCGCATGTTCTCGATGAGGATGGCCAGGTGCAGCTCTCCACGTCCGGAGACCTTGAAAGTGTCAGGACTCCCGGTATCGGCGACCCGCAGGGAAAGGTTGGTGCGAAGTTCACGGTGGAGCCGTTCCCGGATGTTGCGGGAGGTCACCAGGGCCCCCTCCCTTCCGGCAAAGGGGGAGGTGTTGACCATGAAGTTCATGGCGATGGTCGGCTCTTCGATGGCGACGTAGGGGAGCCCCTCCGGATGGTCCGGATCGGTCACCGTGTCCCCGATCGCCACCTTTTCGAGACCGGCTATGGTCACGATGTTGCCGCAGGAGGCCTCTTCCACTTCCACCTGGCGAAGCCCGTTGTAGTCGAGGATCCTGGTTATCTTCCCCTTGAGAATCGTTCCACCGGGCTTGACGATGGCTACCTGCTCACCTGTGCGGGTCTTCCCGTTGCAGACCTTGCCGGTGGCGGTACGGCCGATGTAGTCGTCGTAGTCGATATGGGTGATGAGCATCTGGAACGGAGCGTTCCCGTCCCCGGAGGGCGATCTGGTGCTTTCCCGGATGGCTGTGAACAGGGGTTCCAGGTCGGCGCGGTCCTGGTCCAGCTCGGCGATGGCGTACCCGTCCCGGGCGCTGGTGAAGATGATGGGAAACTCAAGCTGCTCTTCCGTGACGGCCAGGTCGCAGAAAAGGTCGAACACCTGGTCACGGACCCGGGCGGGATCGGCGTTGGGCCGGTCGATCTTGTTGATGACCACCACGGGGCGCAGTCCCAGCTCCATGGATTTTCTCAGGACGAACCTGGTCTGGGGCATGGGGCCGTCCACGGCGTCGACCAGGAGCAGGACGGAATCCACGGCCTGCAGGACCCTTTCAACCTCCCCTCCGAAATCGGCGTGCCCGGGAGTGTCGACGATGTTGATCTTCACGCCTTTGTGCCGGATCGAAAGGTTCTTGGCGAGGATGGTGATCCCCCGCTCCTTTTCCAGGTCGTTTGAGTCCATGACCCGTTCGACGATGATTTCGTTGGAGCGAAAGACCCCGGCGTGGCGGAGCATGGCGTCCACGAGGGTTGTCTTGCCATGGTCCACGTGGGCGATAATGGCGATGTTGCGTATGGTTTCCTGCATGTTCCCGGTTACCCTTCCAGAACGAGTTTTGCCCTGCATCTGTTCCGCATATGCGGAACCGACGAACTATGCGTTGGGAAGGGAAAGATGTCAAGGGGGAAAGCGGGAAGCTTATAGGTGAAAGCCGTGAGGCCGCCTTTACCGCTTACAAGGAACAATAACTCCTGATGCAGTTGACTTTCTGTTAAATCCGCGTTAGCTATCACACGTTTATACGACCATGGGTTATCAAGGTTTATTACACTGCACCTTCGAAATACCACGGGAGTTAGCCCGTGGTATTTCACTAAAAGCTACGGAATCGCCATGATCCATGATATTTGAAATCAGAGATTCCGTAGGGAGAGTTGTTTTGAATCGCCTGAAAAAAGAGATCCAGAAACGCCGCACCTTCGGGATCATCAGCCACCCGGACGCCGGTAAGACCACCCTGACGGAAAAGCTCCTGCTTTTCGGAGGGGCCATCCAGATGGCCGGCGAGATCAAGGCCCGGAAGGCCCGCCGCTACGCCACCAGCGACTGGATGGCCATCGAACAGGAACGAGGCATCTCGGTAACCAGTTCGGTGATGAAGTTCAATTACCGTGATTACGAGATCAACCTCCTCGACACCCCCGGCCACCAGGATTTTTCCGAAGATACCTACAGGGTCCTCACAGCCGTGGACAGCGCGGTCATGGTCATCGACAACGCCAAGGGAGTCGAGACCCAGACCCGCAAGCTCATGGAGGTGTGCCGCCGCCGCAACACCCCCATCATCACCTTCATCAACAAGCTCGACCGCGAGGGAAAATCACCCCTGGAGATCCTCAGCGAGATCGAGGAGACCCTCCAGGTAGAGTGCGCCCCCCTGTCCTGGCCTGTCGGCATGGGCAAACGGTTCAAGGGGACATACAACAGGTACCGCGGGCAGCTGACCCTCTTCGAGCCTGGCCGGGACACTCTGGCCGATGACATCGTCACCATCACCGACCTCGCGGACCCGCGCCTGGATGAACTGCTCGGAAGCCAGGCCGATGAGCTGAGGGGAGACCTGGAGCTCTTGGACGGCGCGGCCAACCCCTTCGAGCTTGACGAGTACCTCAAGGGGAACCAGACCCCGGTGTTCTTCGGCAGCGCCATCAACAACTTCGGCGTGCGGGAGATGCTCGACGCCTTCGTGGAGATCGCCCCGGCCCCGGGCCCAAGGCCCGCGACCACCAGGGACGTATACCCCGGGGAGGAGGCCTTTTCCGGGTTCGTGTTCAAGATCCAGGCGAACATGGACAAGGCCCACCGGGACCGGATCGCTTTCCTGAGGATCTGCTCCGGGAAGTTCACCCGGGGCATGAAGGTGATGCACCACCGCCTCGGCAAGGAGATCAGCCTGGCCAACGCCACCATCTTCATGGCCCAGGACCGTGAGAACGTCGAGGAGGCGTATCCAGGGGACATCATCGGCATCCACAACCACGGCAATATCAGGATCGGCGACACATTCACCCTGAAAGAGCCTCTCCAGTTCATTGGGGTCCCCAACTTCGCCCCCGAGCTGTTCCGCCGTGTCAGGCTGAAGGACCCCCTGAAATCGAAACAGCTCAAAAAAGGGCTGGTGCAGCTCTCCGAGGAGGGGGCCGTACAGGTGTTCTCGCCCCTCATCAGCACCGACCTCATCCTGGGGGCCGTTGGCATCCTCCAGTTCGACGTCACCGTCAACCGCCTGAAGAACGAGTACGGGGTGGACGCCGTTTACGAGCCGGTGAACTTCGCCGCGGCCCGCTGGGTCACCAGCGACGACAGCAAGGCCATGGCCGAGTTCGAGAGGAAGAACCAGGCCAGCCTGTCCCTCGACGCCGGAGAGAACCTCGCCTGCCTCGCCCCCAGCGAGTGGATGATGCAGTTCATCATCGAGAGGAACCCCCGGATCACGTTCCTGAAGACGCGCGAGCAGGTATAGGCGCGAATCTCAGATCTCAGATCTCAGATCTCAAAAAAAGCTGACAGCTAAGATCAAAACCTGTTTAACCGCGGAGCACGCGGAGAACGCGGAGAAAACCCAAAATAGGGGTTAACTACCCCTTCCTTACTCTCCCTCTCCCCCTCATGTAGGCTGACTTCATTATCCTTCCTCCCCCTGCTGAGGGGGGAGGATCGAGGTGGGGGTGAGAGTAACCGCTCCTTCGACATGTTTATGACCCCGAGTCCCACCGTTGGAGGGATCGAGTGACCATCAGGGGACGGAAAGAAGGGGGGGAAGGGGCTTTCGGGAGAGGGTCGGGGTGAGGGGGGAGATCACCCCCACCTCCGACCAGGCGTCACTCTCATTATATTTCCCCTCCCTCTTGACCCGCCGAAGCTTTATGTGAAGGGGGTTGAGGGAAGGGGATCCGCCGTCGCCAAAGGCTATGGCGGGACAAGTCAAGGGGAGGATGAAAAGTATTTCCTCCCCCCTAGCCCGCATTATTCATGATGCAAATGAGATGTCAGCTAACTGTGTGGCAATTAAAGATAAATGGGAATGGCA
>JARGFV010000126.1 GCA_029210545.1 bacterium | reverse complement strand
TGTTCTTTTCGGTCTAAATGCTATTTCCGAAAAACTATATCCAGGAGCCTGCATGGGGTTCTCCGACAGGCTCCTAGTATCGGAGAAAAGGCAGGTCTGGTTCCAGGTTAAAAGTCCCTGTTTCTTTTACCTTGGCACCTGGCACATAGCACCTGGCCCCCAGGCTGGCGGTAGAGAAAAGTATGCCGCCAGCTGTTATACTTCCCCCATGCGTATCGAACACATCGCCATATGGACCCTGGATCTGGACGGGATGCGGGACTTTTACGAGACCTGGTTTAACGCCGAAGCCGGCCCCCATTACACCAACCTGGCCAAGGGTTTCGAATCCTGTTTCCTGACCTTCCCTTCCGGAGCGAGGCTGGAGCTTATGATGTCCACCAGCCTGGATGACGGACCGGCAGGGGCGAAGCTACACCCCGGTTACGCTCACATCGCCTTCTCGGTTGGGTCGGAGGAAGAGGTGGACAGCCTCACCCAACGCCTGCTTCATTCAGGCCTGACGGTTGTGGACGGGCCGCGCCGCACAGGTGACGGGTACTACGAGAGCGTCGTCCTCGACCCCGACGGCAACAGGGTGGAGATAACGCTCTGATAGACAGGACTTTTTCCTTACCCTTCCTCCCCCTTGAGGGGGGAGGACCGAGGTGGGGGTGAAAACTTTAAATTAACGCCCCCTCACCCCGGCCCTCTCCCCTTCGACGCACTTTGTTTGCTCAGGACTGCGCCACGATGGGGAGAGGGAGAATCAGGAAGGGGACTATATTATTAAAATTCTTTTCATCGGCGGAACGGGCGTCATCTCCACGGCGTGTTCGCGGGAGGTTCTCAACCGCGGTCATGAGCTGTGGCTTTTAAACCGGGGCACCCGACCCGAAAAGACCCCCATGGGAGCGAAGCAGCTCACTGCCGACGCCAGGGACCCGGACCAGGTCAGGTCCGCAATCAGCGGGCTGACCTTCGATGGCGTGGTGAACTGGGTGGCTTTGGAACCGTCCCACGTCCGCCAGGATGTCAAACTCTTTTCCGGCCTCACCGGACGGTACGTCTTCATCAGCTCTGCGGCCGTATACCTCAAGCCGCCGCCCCACTGGCTCATCACCGAGCAGACCCCCACGGGCAACCCCTGGTGGCCCTACGCGCAAAACAAGATCGCCTGCGAAAAGGCCCTGGCCGAAGCGTTCTTAAAGGACCGTTTTCCGGTCACCATCGTGCGCCCCTCTCACACCTACAGCGACGGCTGGATCCCCACACCCATCGGTTCCCGGGATTATACGGTGGCACGCAGGATCCTGGACGGGCGCGCCGTCATCTCTCCCGGTGACGGTCAGTCCCTGTGGACTCTCACCCACAGCGACGATTTCGCCGCGGGGTTTGCCGGGCTGCTGGAGGCGGACAGCATCGAAGGGGAGACGTTCCACATCACCTCCGATGAGGCCCGGACCTGGGACGCCTTCTACAAAGTCATCGGGGAAGCGTTAGGGGTCGAGCCGCGCCTCCTCCACATACCCTCCGGGTTCGTTCACGAGGTGAGCCCTTTCATCGGGCAGGGCCTCCTGGGCGACAAGGCGTGGAGCATGGTGTTCGACAACTCCAAAATCAGAAACTTTGTTCCTGATTTTGGAGCCAGGACCCCCTTCAGCGAAGGGATCCGCCGGTCATTGGATTGGTTCAATGCCGACCCGGAAAGGCAGGTGGTGGACCCGGCAAGGGACGCGGAGATCGAGAAAGTTGTAAAAAGCTGGCGGGGCGTCTTGGGGAGTCGTTTTTAGGTTTGGGGTTTGGGTCTGGATTCAAGCCAACTAGTGCGTCCGTACGTGCGTAAAGCGTTTAGGCGAAAGGTCTATCGCTCTCACGCATGCACGTTTCACGCACACACGAAAATCTTTCTTCAGCGGATCCTCTTCCCCGTCTCCGGATCAAAGATAAAAATCCGGGCCATGTCCAGGACCAGCTTCATCTTCTCCCCGGGGCGGACGGCGCTGTCGGGGTGAACCCGGGAGGTGACCTCCCGCCCGTTGATGCCCACGAACACCAGGGTGTCGGCCCCCATGGGCTCCACGACCTTGATGGGGCACTCCAGTTCGTGGACCTGCGAGTCTTCCCCGATGTCCGGCAGGGAATCGGAGATGTGCTCGGGCCTCAAACCCACCAGGACCTGTCTGCCTGCCAGGCTGCCCAGGCCGGCTCTTGCCGGGGGAACCTGAAGGACAGCGCTCTGACCACCCTCCACGTCCAGCTGGACCCCGTGCCCCCCGTTGATCTCCTGCACCATGCACGGGATCAGGTTCATGGCCGGAGAGCCGATGAATCCCGCCACGAAGAGGTTGGCCGGATCCCTGTATACTCCCCGGGGAGTGTCGAACTGCTGGATGGTCCCATCGTTCATGATGGCAATGCGGTCAGCCAGGGTCATGGCCTCCACCTGATCGTGGGTCACGTAGACGGTGGTCACCCCGAGGCGCAGGTGGAGAAGCTTGATCTCCGTGCGCATCTCCACCCGGAGTTTGGCGTCCAGGTTGCTCAGCGGTTCGTCGAAGAGAAATATGGAGGGGTTGCGCGCAAGGGCGCGTCCCATGGCGACCCTCTGCCTCTGGCCGCCTGAGAGCTGGGCCGGTTTGCGCTTCAACAGCTCTTCGATCTGGAGGATACCGGCGACCTTGTCCACGATCTTGTCGATCTCGTCCCTTGGGATCTTCCTCATCTCCAGGCCGAAGGAGATATTCTTCCGCACGTTCATATTGGGATAAAGGGCATAAGTCTGGAACACCATGGCAATGTCCCTGTCCTTCGGGCTGACATTGTTGACCATCTCGTCGCCCATGTAGATCTCTCCCGACGTGATCGTCTCGAGCCCGGCGATGAGGTTGAGCAGAGTGGACTTACCACACCCGCTGGGCCCCACCAGGACGAGGAATTCTCCCGCGCGGATCTCCAGGGAGATGTCCCTGAGAACCTCAACCGGCCCAAAGGACTTGTGCACTTCCTTGATGGTCAGCGACGCCATGTCCCCTCACTTTCCGCTACCCGGTGTTTTCTATCCCTTCACCGCGCCGGCCGTGAGGCCCTTGAGGAAATATTTCCCGGCCACGATGTAGACGAACAGAGTCGGAGCGCCGGCGATGATGGCCGCGGCCATGTCGACGTTGTACTTTTTCACTCCCGTCGAGGTGTTGACCAGGTTGTTGAGCGCCACCGTGACCGGCTGCGTGTCTCCTCCCGAGAAGACAACCCCGAACAGGAAGTCGTTCCAGATCTGTGTTGTCTGCCAGATCACCGTGACAACGATGATGGGGATCGACAAGGGCAGGATGATCCGCCAGAAGATCGTGAAAAACCCGGCCCCGTCGATGCGGGCCGCCTTGACCAGGTCGTCGGGTATGTTGACGTAAAAGTTCCTGAAAAACAGGGTCGTAAAGGCCAGGCCGTAGACCACGTGCACCAGGATCAGGCCGGTGAGGCTCTGGGCCAGCCCGAACTGCCCCAGGGTCCGGGCCATGGGGAGCAGGATGACCTGGAACGGGATGAAACACCCGATGAGCAGCATGGAAAAGATCATCTCGCTGCCCCGGAACTTCCACTTGGAGAACACGTATCCGTTCACCGCGCCGAAAGCCGTGGAGATGACCACCGCCGGGATGACCATCTTCACCGAATTTAAAAAGTACCCCTTGATCCCGTTGCACTCCACGCCTATACAGGCCGTCCCCCAAGCCTCCCGCCACGCTTCGAAGGTGATCCTCGTTGGCAGGGAGATCAGGGTACCCATCCTGATGTCCTCCATGCTCTTCACCGAGGTCATGACCATGATGATAAAGGGCAGGAGATAATAGACGGCAGCGATGCCCAGGAGGCCGTAAATGAAGATCCGCCCGGCGATAGCTCCCGGTGTGCGGTTTGCTGCGATCCGGGCTCTTTCAGCCATCCCTTTTGACCCTCAGCTCGGAGTAAAGGTACGGAACGATAATGGCCATGACCGCCATGAACATCATCATCGCGCTGGCGGCCCCGAAGGCCAGCCTGTTGCGGGTAAAGGCAAAGGTGTACATGAAGGTGGCCGGCAGATCCGACGAGTATCCGGGGCCGCCCCTCGTCAGCACCATGACGAGGTCAAAGCTCTTGATGGCGATATGGGAAAGGATGATCATGGCCGAGAAGAAAACAGGGCGCATGCTGGGGATGATGATCCTCAGGTAGATCCTGGGGAGACTGGCCCCGTCCACCTGGGCCGCCCTGATGATGGAGTCGTCGATGCTCCTGAGGCCGGCCAGGAACAGGGCCATGACGAACCCGGTGGACTGCCACACCCCGGCGATGACCACCGTGTAGATAGACATCTTCGAGTTCACGAGCCAGTCGAAAGTGAATGTCTCGAACCCCATCTGCCGCACCACCCGCTCAAGCCCCAGGCCGGGGTTGAGCATCCACCGCCAGGCGGTACCGGTGACGATGAACGAGAGGGCCATGGGATAAAGATAGATGGTCCGCAGCGCCCCCTCGACCCTGATCTTCTGGTCAAGGAGGATAGCGAGGAGGAGGCCCAGGGAGGTGCAGAAGAGCACGAACAGCCCCCCGAAAATACCAAGGTTCCTGCTGGCCACCCACCACCTGTCGCTGGCAAAAAGCTTGGTGTACTGGATGAATCCCGCCAGTTCGTAGCGGGGAAGGAGTCCCGAATTGGTCAGGGAGATCCACGCGGTCCAGAGGATAAACCCGTAGATGAAAACCACTGCCGCGGCGATGGTGGGAGAAAGAACGATCCTGGGCAGGTAGACCTGAAGGCGGTCAGGGAGCCGCACCTGTGTCTGTGAGCCTTCAAGCGCCACGGCGTCTCCCCTCCAAAAGCTTAACGCGCGACCCGTCCCCCGTCACGGGATCGTCCCGCCCGCGCCCGCCTCTGCCGGGCGGACGCGGGCTGATCCGATATTCATGAACCTGCCTGTGACTACCTTGCCGCCTGCACCTCCGAAGCGAGCTTCCGGGCCGCCTCTTTTGCGGACATGTCAGAGTTGTAGAAGTTGGTCACCACGTCGAAGATGGCTCCGCGGATCTCCGGCACCACGGCCATCTCGTGGGCCATGCTGGGCACCAGGCCGCCGCTCGCCGCGGTAGCTACAAAATCGCTCATGGATCGCTGCGCCGGGGAATCGAAGTTGTCCCGGGGCATCCCGAGCCTGACGGGGATCGACCCCTTGTTGATATTAAACACTTCCTGAAACTTCGGCTGCAGGATCAGCCGGGCCATGGCATCCTGAGCCTCGATCGAACCCTTGTTCTTCTGCTTGAACATGATGAAACTGTCCACATTGAAGAGGAAATACTGGCTTGTCTCCGGGAAAGGCATGGCGAGGTAGTCCACCCCCGGCTCCTTGCCGGCTGCGGTGAACTCGCCCTTGGCCCAGTCGCCCATGAACTGCATGGCGGCCTCTCCCTTGATGACCATGGCTGTGGCCAGGTTCCAGTCCCGGCCGGGCGCGTTCTTGTCGGTGTACTTCTTGATGCTTCGGAACCGCTCGAAAACCTTGACCATGGTGTCGCTGGAAAGAGCCTTGGCGTCAGCCTCGACCAGCGCCTTGCGGTAGAAATCGGCTCCGCCCACACCGATGACGATGGATTCGAAAACCGTGGCCTCCTGCCAGTCCTGGCCCCCGAACGCTACCGGGATCATCCCGGCTGCCTGGATCTTTTTGGCGGACTCCTCGAACTCGGCCCACGTCTTGGGCACTTTGGCCCCGGCTTTCCTGAACACTTCAGGGTTGCACCACATCCAGTTGATCCTGTGCACGTTGACCGGCACCGCCACGAACTTGCCCTTGTACTTCATGATATCCGCCACAACGCCGGGCAGGATATCGTCCCACTTTTCGGCCTTGGCGACCTTGCTGAGGTTCGCCAGGACCCCCTCGTCACCCCACTGCTGGATCTGGGGACCCTTGACCTGGGCGGCGGTGGGCGGGTTCCCTGCCACGGCCCTGGACCGGAGAACCGTCATGGCCGTATCTCCGCCCCCACCGGCAACGGCAAAGTCCTTCCAGGTGTGGCCCTCTTTCTCAAGAAGATCCTTCAATACAGCCACGGAGCGCGCCTCACCACCGGAGGTCCACCAGTGGAGCACCTCCACCTCCCCGGCAAACAGGTCGGCAGCCGCAAAGCTCATACCGATCACAACCGCCATGGCTACAACAAGGCATCTGCGCATCATCCCCACTCCTTTCTCCACCACTCCCGGCATCTATGATCCGGCACGGTGGAACAGACCAGCACCGACATGGAACGGATATCCCCAGGACCTCAATATGACAGCTCGGTCCTCTTTGCAGATCACCCCCGTAAAGGCAATGTGTGACTCCCTCCGGGAGAAACCCTACAAGACAAAGGATATCTCACCGATGAGGATTTGCAAGAAAAGGGGGAAACCCGAAATCCGCGATTGGTTTTCATCGGCCTCCGGTCGGGGCGCTTCCGGGGCCGTTTTTTTCCGTTGACGGGCCCCGGTCGACTAGCCCGCATTATTCATGATGCAAATGAGATGTCAGCTAACTGTGTGGCAATTAAAGATAAATGGGAATGGCACT
>JARGFV010000125.1 GCA_029210545.1 bacterium | reverse complement strand
TAAGGAAAGGGAAAACGACGCTTTTCCCTTTCCGTGGAGCGAAAAGTCCCGGATTGGACTTTTTGCGACCCTATCATGGTTGAGGGTTGAGGAAGTAATGCATAAGCCGCTTTTGTTCTCAATTCTCAATTCCTTGTATTTCATTATAACTCTGCATCCTGCACTTTGTACTCTGCACTCATCCCTGGAGATCTCATGTTAGGCATTGGAATGCAGGAAATCATCATCATCCTCGTCGTCGCCCTCATCGTCATCGGGCCCAAGAAGCTTCCCGACCTGGCCCGGACACTGGGCAAGGGGCTCGCCGAGTTCAAGAAGGCGGCCGACGACCTCCAGTCCACAGTCCGTGTGGACCTGGAGCGCGACAAGCATGAGCAGTTCCGCAAAAAGTACCCCGACCTGGTCCCGGAAGAGGAAGACGACCAGGGCGGGCCTTCCGGGGACAAAACCACCCCCCCTGTGACCGGGGACGAAAAAACCGCATCGGCATCCGCCGAAACCGCACCCGAAGCCGAGTCCGGGATCTCGTACAACCTGGAGGAGATCGAAGGCGGCGGCGAGACCCCGGACGATTCCACCGACGAACCCGGGAATGTCTGAAAACCGGCTCCCCTTCACAGTCCACCTCGAGGAACTGCGCAAGCGGCTCATCGTGAGCGCCATTGCGGTGGGTGTGGGCTTTTTGGTCTGTTACGCCTTCAAGGACCGGATCTTCGAATTCGTCGCCATCCCTCTCATCGCGTCGCTGCCGGAAAACAACTCGTGGATGATCTTTACAGGGGTGACCGAGGCGTTTTTCACCTACCTCAAGGTCTCGCTCCTGGCAGGCGTTTTTCTCTCCCTGCCGATCCTCTTCTACCAGTTCTGGGCCTTCATCGCTCCGGGGCTGCACGCCCAGGAGCGAAGGACGGTTGTTCCCTTCGTCATCTTTTCCACCCTGTTCTTCATCACGGGAGCCAGCTTCGGCTACTTTGTCGTCTTCCCCTTCGGGTTCAAGTTCCTGCTCGGATTTGCCACCGACGTCATCCGTCCCTTCCCCTCGCTCAAGGAGTACCTCTCCTTCGCCACCAAGCTCCTGCTGGCCTTCGGTTTCGTCTTCGAGATGCCGCTTATCACCTATTTCCTTGCGCGCATAGGCCTCCTGACCCACCAGATGCTGACAAAGAACCGGCGCTATTTCATCGTGGTCGCTTTCATCGGGGCCGCCGTACTGACACCCCCTGACGTCGTCACCCAGCTTTTCATGGCAGGCCCCCTGATCATCCTTTTCGAGATCAGCGTGGTCGTGGCCCGGATTTTCGGCAGGAAACCCCTCACGGATACCTCGGGAGAGTTGACCGATGAAGAAGAACCTGGGTCAACTGCTGATTGAAAAAGGTCTGGTGACCGAGAAGATCCTGGCTGAAGGCCTCCAGCGCCAGGTCATCTTCGGCGGCCGCCTCGGGACCAACCTCCTGGAGATGGGAGCGATCACCGAAGACGCTCTCATGAAGCTTCTCGCCCTTCAGTTCAACGTCGCCTACGCCGAGCCGCAGCACTTCGAAAAGATCCCCAGGCCCGTCCTGGACTCGGTCCCCAAGAAGCTCCTCGAAATGTACCGCATCGTGCCCATCGCCCTCGACGGGAAGCGTATCACCCTGGCCATGACCGACCCCCACAAGCTGGACATCGTTGACGAGGTAGCGTTCCAGACCAACATGATCATCCAGCCGGTCATCGCCAGCGAGCTGCGCATCGTCCAGGCGCTGGAGAAGTACTACAGCATAAGGCGCGAAGCCCGGTACATCGCCGTCAGCCAGGATGTGGCCGCCGAACAGAAACGGATGTCGGCCTCCGGGCAGGCGCCGGCCCCGGTTCCGGCAGTACCGGATTCCGCGGAAGCGGAGTTTGCGGAAGCGGAGCTGGTGGAGGCGGAGCTGGTTGAACTCGTGGAGCTCACCGAAGAGGACATGGAGCCCTTCGACCCCCTCGACATCACCGGGATCAACGACGCGTTTTTCGGCATCCACAACAGGGACGATGTCGCCCAGACCCTCATCAGGGCCGGCCTGAGGTTCATGGATGACGCCTTCCTGTTCATCATCAAGGGAGACGAGGCGCTGGGTTGGATGTCCGGGGGATCGGCCAAACCGGTGGTCGATTTCGGGAGCATGGCCCTGCCGGTGAACTTCCAGAACGTCCTGTTCAACATCCGGGAATCGAGGACCCTGGAGCGGTTCCGGGGAGTGGACCTTTTCGAGAGCAACCCCTGGCTCAAGGAACTCAGCATGAAAGTGCCCGGGGAGGTGGTGATCTGCCCCCTGCTGCTTAAAAAGCACACCGTTTCGGTCATCGTCGGGTTCAAGTTCACCTCCGGCATCACCGAGGAAGAGGCCGCCTTCCTCGTCCGGGTCATGCAGAAGGCCTCGGTGGCTTTCGAGATCCTGATATTGAAGAGCCGGATATTGATGCTGTAAAATTCAGGAAGTGGAAAGGGGAAGCCCAAGGCCCTGAGTCACGTCCACGGCGCGATCGAAGGGGTGGAAGGTGGAATCAGGCCTTTGTTCTTCACTCTTTATCCTTCGCCCAGGATCGTTCCAGACACTAGACCCAAGACACCAGACACTATATTTCTCCTTCCTTTTCCGTAACTTACCTAGTATAAGGGTGTACTGCGTTTACATATTTTCTCCGAGCCGAACCGCCTGCAGGGGCCGATCGAAATGCCCACGGCGGCCGGCCGATGGGTCCGGCTGGAAACGGCCCGGCCTCCCGTTTCTTGGAAAGGAGACCTGAAAAACAGGCCCTTTCCGTGGCCTGTTTTTTCAGTTATGAGGGAAAGAATCACACTGATGTTTTTCTCCGGCACACCGACACCCCGCCTGTTACGCCAAAGGCGTGATCACACCGTTACTGTAACGGGCTGACCTGACCACCAACAAGGCAGAACACATGACAACTCGAGAAAATACAGTGCTGGCTGACGGGAAGGGCAGGCCAGTCCGCTACATGCGCGTCTCGGTCACCGACCGGTGCAACCTGCGCTGCCGCTACTGTGCGCCGAGGGCCGGTTTCGCGGCCCTGAACCACAGCGACATCATTTCCTACGAGGAGATCGGCCGCCTGGCCGGGATCCTGTCGCGTCGCGGTGTTACAAGCGTCCGCATCACCGGCGGGGAACCCCTGGTGCGCAAGCACCTGGATTCCCTCATCACCATCTTGTCCGGGATCCCCGGGATCTCCGACATCAGCCTTACCACCAATGGACTCCTCCTGGCGGAGATGGCTCCGGACCTTCGCCGGGCGGGCCTGTCCCGGGTGAACGTGAGCCTGGACACTCTCAGGGACGACCGGTTCAAGTGGGTGACCGATCCCAACGGCAACGGCCACGGAGGGGGGGTCCAGACGGTGCTCAAGGGGCTGGAAAAAGCCAGGGAGGAAGGCCTGGATCCCGTCAAGATAAACGTGGTCCTCATGCGGGGGTTCAACGACGACGAGCTGGAAGCGTTTTCCGAGCTTACGCGGGAGCAGGATTGCGAAGTCCGGTTCATCGAGTTCATGCCCATGGGCCCCGACGGTTTCTGGGGGCTGGAAAAGGTGATGAGCGCCGCCGAGGCCATCGCCCGCCTGGAGACGGTCCACGGTTCACTGGAGCGCATGGGCAAGGGGAGGGGATCCGGTCCGGCAGTGCGCTATCGCATCCCCGGACACGAAGGGACCGTTGGATTCATCACCCCCATCTCCGAACACTTCTGTGTCAACTGCAACCGCATCCGCATCACCGCCGACGGTCACCTGCGCACATGCCTGTTTTCCGATAACGAGACCGACCTTCTCACACCCCTGCGGTCAGCGGCCTCGGACGAGGAGATCCTTTCCCTCATCGGGGGGGCACTGTCGCGAAAACCTGAGGGTCACGGGATGGCGGGGGGGAAGGTCGTGCGGGCGTGTGCCAGGACGATGAGCCATATTGGCGGGTAACGTAATCGTTTGTGCGTAAAGCGTGCATGCGTGTGTGCGTAAAAACATCACAACCTTCACCTCTGCTATCCTGCTCTGTCGCACGTACGCACCTACGCTCCACGGACGCACGTGCACTTCTCAGGCTGCACCGATCACCTTTAACAGCCTGAGAAGTCTTCCCGGAACCGGCTCGATCGCCCTTTCCGGGCAGATCTCCTGGCAGCAGAAGCAGCTGATGCAAAGGTCGCGGTCAACGATGCCGCCCCCCTTTTCCATGGCGTGGAGGGTGATGGCGTTAACCGGACAGATCCCGGCGCACTCCCCGCAGGTAGTGCACCTTTCAGGGTCCAGTGCCGGATAGGAGTTAAGGGAAGTCTTGAGGCGCCGTTTGGCCCACGGGGGAAGCTTGTAGTCCACCCTGGAAGCGCTGCCGGGAAGCGCGAAATCACGTTTCACCTCGCCGACCTGCCTGCCGTGAACCTGCACTTCGCCTGGCCGGCTCCCCTTAAGCTCCCTTTGCCGGGCGCGGTAGATGATCGGATGACGTTCGGGGCCCACACCGGCGATCTCACCGGCGACCTGGTCCAGGGCAAGGGCTGAAGGTGACGCGATGACGAGCCCGAGGTGGAACGGGTCGCCTGAGCCCGGGCCGTTGCCCTCCATGGCGGTGATCCCGTCCAGGATGGAAAGCTCCGGGGGCAGTGCGCGCCACAGGTCCAGGAGCATGTCGGCGAACCGGGCGTGTTCGTCAGCCTGGAGATGCCACCCCGGCTTGGCCGCGCCCACAACGGTACCGAACATGTTCTTCACCGCCAGGGTCAGGGTCATCATCCCGTGGGTCTTGAACTTGGGCAGGTTGATGATCCGGTCGAACCCGAGGGCCTCTTCGGCCAGCAGGATGGATTTGTAGACCCCGCCTTCCGGAACAGGGACCTGGACCGGGGTCCTGAACGGCACGAGCCCGATCCCGAGCTCCTCCACCACCTCCATAACTCCCGATCTTTTCAGGACGCCGGTGAGAGAACCCACCCCCGGGCTGTCGCCCAGGAACACTCTCCCCCCGGCTTCCATGACCTCCTGCGTTACAGCCCTGACAACCTGCGGGTGGGTACAGACGGCCTTTTCAGGGGGTCGGGGAGCCAGGAAGTTGGGCTTGAGGAGCACTCGATCACCGGGGGAAACGAAGGCACTCATTCCCCCAAGGGGATCGAGTGCCCTGTTGAGAGCATCCTTTACTTTTTCCGGCTCATAACTCTTACAACGTTCAATAGCTACGGGAATTTTATTTGATGTCATGGTGAATTAGCTCCGGGATGCTCTCAACGACACGGGGATGCGGGGATGGGGAGACACGGGGGAAAGGCACTGTTTCGTTGGTTCGTTTTATCTCCGTTTCACCGTTTCGCCGATTCACCGTTTCATGGGTCCGGAATTTGACCTACAAAATTTCCAGGTCCCTGGGAAATTTTGTCAAATTCCGGACCGACCCGTCCGGCATACACGCCACCACGTCCTCCACCCGGACACCCCCGATCCGGCGGTCGTAAAGGCCCGGCTCCACGGTAACCACGTCCCCGGGTCCGAAGATATCCCCCGTCACCGAAACCGAGGGGGTCTCGTGGACCTCGAGACCCAGCCCGTGGCCGGTCCCGTGGAGGAATCCCCGCCGGGGCGTTTTTCCCCCTGCGGGGACCCCGTATCCCCTCCTGCGGAACACGTCGCACACAGCCTTGTGGACGTCGTCGAGGGCGACTCCCGCCCCCAGGACGTGAAGGGCGGCATCCTGGGCCTCGCACACCGCCCGGTGCATCTCCCGGACCGTCGCGGACGCCCGGCCCACCACGAAGGTCCGGGACATGTCCGAATGGTACCGTGTCTCCCGGGACCTTGGAAAGATGTCGATGACGATGGGGACCCCGGCCCTGACGGGCCCCTCGCCCCGCCAGTGGGGCCGGGCGCCTCCCCGTCCGGGGGCGGCGATGGTGTCGGCAGTCTCAAGGCCCCTTTCGAGGAGGTGGATCTCGATGAGGGCGCGAAGGCGTTCGGCCGTGAGGTGACGGCCTTCGAAGATCAGCACCCCGGCTCGAACCGGGCATCCTGCCAGGAGGGACCGCGCCATCTCCATGGCGGATTCACACCCCCGCTGAACCTGCTGGATGGCCCGGATCTGTCCCCCCGTCTTTTTCCGCCGACGGACAGCCAGGCTTTTCCCGTCCACCTCGATGCCGATGTTCTCCTTGCTCAGCTCCCTGGCAAGGCCCAGGGGAAAGCCCGGGAGGACCCTGACGTGTTCGGCGCCGTTGCCGCGGATGAACCCGGCCAGGCCCTGGACCAGGTTCTGTCCCTTGCGGCGGCGCAGGGCGATCACCCGCTCACCCGTCGACTCGGTCCGGGCCCTCTCCTCCTCCATGGGGGAGACCGCCAGGACGACCTTCC
The DNA here is from genome assembly GCA_029210545.1 of bacterium. Classification (NCBI taxonomy): domain Bacteria; species bacterium. Next base: position 423 of record JARGFV010000125.1, on the reverse strand, counting down.
CCCTGCCCAGCTCGAGGACAGCGAAAGGGTCCGGGCACAGGAAACCGGACAGGTAGAACTGGTCGGCGTCGTTATAAGATTCAGCGAAATGGAAGAGGGGTGGCACGCTCATCCGATTATAGTAACCGACCTTACCGACGAGCTACAACAACGGAATCGAGAAGGTCACAAAGTGACACGAAGGAAGACGAAATTCCACATCAGGAAGCAATCCCGGGTCCTGTAAAAGCGATAAGGGCAGCCTCTCGCAGAGACCGCCTTTGACTTTCTCCGTGACTCTGTGGCTCCCTGTGGTCAGGCTTGGGAGCGGCCGTCCCTGCGATAATCATATAAGTGGGCACCACCGGTTATAATCAGGTTAATTAGCCACATCACTTTTGGTTTCTTAACCCTAAACAGGAGGTGCCCAATGCAAGTGTATGC
>JARGFV010000124.1 GCA_029210545.1 bacterium | reverse complement strand
TCAATGACTTACGGAGTGAGTCATTGATTTGGGCGCCCCGCGCGGGGCGCGTTGATGACTTTTTGCGAAGTCATCATTCTTGCAATAGGGGTTTCAACCTCAACATCATTTCTGCTAAGATTTGAAAATGGTTGAGAAAACTTCAAACAATCCTGGATCCATAGCCGTGGACAGGAAGTCCCTGAATGAGTTCTGTCGCCGGAACGGTATCAGAAAGCTGTCCTTTTTCGGTTCGGTCCTGAGGGAGAATTTTGGCCCGGACAGCGATGTTGACGTGTTGGTGCAGTTCGAACCAGGCAAAGTCCTTGGTTTTGACATCCTGGATATTGAGAAGGATCTGTCACAATTGCTGGGAGGGCGGAAAGTGGATCTGGTCAATGAGAAATATCTCAACCACCGCCTGCGTCCTGTCATCCTGAAGGAAGCCCGGGTTCAGTATGCCCAAAGATGATCTCATCTATAGTAGGGCACATGCTTGACGTATGCCGGAAAGCGCTTTCAAAAATGGGAGGCAAAACCAGGGCGCAGTTCGATTCCAGTGAAGACCTTCAGATTATCCTGACCCACCTTATCCAGGTTCTGGGTGAGGCGGCAAGGCAGGTTTCCCCACCATTCCAGGAAGCTAACGCCGGCATCCCCTGGTCAAAGATCATCGGGATGCGGAACAAGGTCGTCCACGATTACATGAGCGTCGACCTGGATGTCGTCTGGGGAGTCGCCACCCTGGAACTGGAACCCCTTCTGAAAAAACTCGAAAAGCTTGTTACCTGACTCCGTATATGGGTTTACCTGTAAACAACGGCAGACAAACATTATGGTTATACGCAACCGGAAATAGCAGCCCACCTGGGATTCCACAAAACCACAATCAGCAAGATCGCCAGCAAAACCAACTGAACAAGTCAGACACACCACAATTCATCCCCTGAAGCCCTGACCCCCAGAAGCCCCAAAAGCCCCCGACTTGCCCAGGGTGCGTGTGAACAGCAGGCAAGCTTAAAACCAAAGGGCGCTCCTGAGCGCCCTTAAAACTGACAGCATTACTCAATTACAGCCCAATTTCCGCTCCGACCCCAAGAATTCCCTGTCCCGCCGACTCGTCACGTCGTAGCCGCTGGTGAAGACGGAAGCCCGACGGAAGGCGTTGGCGTAGGAGGAACCCGACCCCACGGTTTGCCCCAATCGCATCGCTATCACAGCTTCCCTGGTCGACTTGCCAATTGTTGATGACTTGAGTATTCTTCAAAACATGGATGCCAGGCCCCCCAGCCTCACCAGCAAAGAGCAGATCGCCACGTTCTGCAGGCAGCATAAGATCCGGAAACTGTCTCTGTTCGGCTCCGTTCTGAGAGATGATTTCGGTCCGGAGAGCGATATTGATGTGCTGGTGGAGTTCTCCCAGGATGCCAAAGTCGGGTTATTTGAGCTTTACGATCTGGAAATGGAACTTTCCTCGATCTTCGGGAGGAGGAAGGTCGAGATCAATACTCCGAGAAGCCTGAGCAAATATTTTCGGGATACCGTCATGGATGAGGCCAAGGTGCAGTATGTCCAGGCGTGATCCATCAGTCAGGCTCAGACACATGCGGGATTTCGCCCGTAAGGCAGTCGCGCTCACAGAGGGTAAAAGCAAAGGGGATCTCGAAAAGGACGAGGTTCTTCGTCTCGCTGTCACTCACCTGGTCGAGCGATAGTGAGTTCATAGGGGCATTGAGAGCTGAATGCCGCGCAGATATTAACGCATCTTCTTGGTTGAATATCGAGAAATTTGAAAGCGAATTTCGATCTAAACTTCTTACTCATCACTGCTTTATGGGGAGTCCATTGTTTCAGGAAAGTTTTGATGTGGCATTTATGGCCACTCGATCCCGCCAACGGCGGAACTCGGGGTCTTAAACATCTCGAAGGAGGGGTTTCTCTCACCCCCACCTCGATCCTCCCCCCTCAGCAGCCGCCTTCGCATAATGCTTCGGCGAGCCATGGGGGGAGGAAGGATAAGGAAGGGAGCCTACATGAGGGGGAGAGGGAGAATAAGGAAAGGGGCTATTGGCAGGGGAAGGAAGGATAAGGAATTTCGCCTTCCTTCGTGTCACTTTGTGACCTTCGTGTTGGATTAAACTCCGCTTTTACAGGAACCGCGCCTTTCCCCAGATTCAGTCTTCCTCCGTGTCCTCTGTGACTCTGTGGTGAAAAGCATTTGATCCGGATTCCGGCTCACGGCTTCGCCGTGTTCGGAATGACGGCATGATTTCCCCTGGGGAAAGATACTTCTCCATAATCCCGTCGTATAAACCTTTCGTCTTGAGAATGAACATGATCAGCTCCCGGGCGGCCCCGTTCCCTCCCCCGGCCTCCGTGACCAGGGCGGCCCGGTCCAGCACTTCCGGGGCCGCGTCGGCCGGGCAGCACCCTAGGCCGACACGGGCCATGACGGGAAGGTCCACCACATCGTCGCTCATGAACGCTATTTCCGCCAGGGAAAGGGCCTGCCTGCTCACGATCTCGTCCAGGGAGATGTTCTTCTCCCTGGCCCCCTGGTACACCAGCTCGATGCCCAGTTCCCGGGCCCGCCGGTCCACCATGGCGCTTTTCCTTCCGGTGATGATGGCCGCCGAGAGCCCGGCCCTGCCGAGGAGCTTGATGGCGTGCCCGTCCCTGACGTTGAACGACTTGATCTCGTCCCCAGCGGAGGTGTAGCTGATGCTCCCGTCGGTGAGGACACCGTCCACGTCGAAGGCGATGAGCTGAATTTTTTTGGCGGCTTCAATGATTTTCGGACTGTGCTCTTTCAAAATGATCGGGCCTCTCTGGGAGCTATGGGCTATGGGCTATGGGCTATGGGCTATTAAAAACGTGTTTTCTCAGGTCAGGTTGTCAATAAGGTTTTCATCCTGCGTTCCCTGCCCTGAGCCCTGTCGAAGGGTGTGTTCTGCGTTCTATCTGATTCCTGATTTCTGATTCCTGTTTTCCGCTCTTAAGCTATTCCCGCCCTCAAGATATCGTGCATGTGAAGCACACCGGCCACATGACCGCCTTCGTCCACGACCACGAGAGCGGTTATGGAATGGCTCTCCATGAGCTGCAGGGCGCGCGCCGCCAGCGCCTCGGGGTTGATGACCTTCGGCGTGGTGGTCATGACCCGCCTCACCTTCATGGCCAGGGGGTCGTCGTCCCTTTCCAGGGACCTGCGCAGGTCCCCGTCCGTCACCACGCCCAGGAGGGTTCCGTCGGCATCCTGAACGGTGGTGAACCCGAGCTGCTTGGAGGTGATCTCGAAAAGCGCCTCTTTCATGGCAGTTTCCGGGCCGACCACAGGCACCCGGTCGCCGGTGTGCATGATATCCGCCACCGTGAGCAGTTTTCTGCCCAGGGCTCCGCCGGGGTGAAAAAAGGCGAAATCGTTCTCGGTGAACCCGTGGATCTCCAGCAGGGCAACGGCCAGTGCGTCCCCGAGGGCCATGGTCACCGCCGTGCTCGCCGTGGGAGCGAGCCCCAGGGGGCAGGCCTCCTCCGTCACGGATATGTCGAGGACCACGTCCGCCCGTTGGGCCAGGGTGGAGCCCGGGCTTCCCGTCATGGCGACGATGGGGACGCCCAGCCTCCTGACGGCCGGTAGGAGGCGCATGAGTTCTTCGCTCTCGCCGCTGTAGGAGACGGCCACGAGGATGTCGCCTTTGGCCAGCATGCCCAGATCGCCGTGGCCGCCCTCGGCCGGATGCAGAAAAAGAGCCGGTGTCCCCGTGCTGGCGAAGGTTGCCACGATCTTGCGGCACACCAGCCCTGATTTCCCCATGCCGGCAAAAACCACCCTCCCCTTGCAGGATGCCAGGAGTTCCACAGCCGTGGCGAACTCGTCACCCAGCCTGGCCCGCAGGGCGGCCAGCGAGCCCTCCTCCATCTCCAGGACTCTCCGGGCGATGGCGAGGATTTTTCCCCTGTCGATAGAACCGGTCATGGACTGTCCGCTCCGGAACTGTCCTGCCCGGCAGCCGCCCGGATCGCCAGAAGCTGGCGGAGCAGGGCCTCGAGCCGGTCCATGGGCCACATGTTGGGACCGTCGCATGGCGCCCGGTCCGGATCCGGATGAACTTCCATGAAGATCCCGTCCACGCCGCAGGCAACGGCCGCCCGACACAGGTGTGGGATGTACTCCCGCATCCCCCCCGAAGAGGAGCCGAGCCCTCCTGGCAGCTGGAGGCTGTGGGTCGCGTCGTAGACCACGGGCAGCCCCAGTTCCCGGATCACGGGAAAAGATCTGAAATCCACCACCAGGTTGTTGTAACCGAAGGTCGTACCCCTCTCGGTGATGACGAGGTTCCTGCCGCCGTTGACCTTTCCCGATATCCCCTTGACGTCCCAGGGAGAGAGGAACTGGCCCTTCTTGACGTTGACCGGCTTTCCGGTTGCCGCGGCGGCCGTGAGGAGATCGGTCTGCCGGCAGAGGAACGCCGGGATCTGGAGGATGTCCAGGACAGCCGCGGCATCCCCCGCCTGTTCCGGCCAGTGGATGTCGGAAGTCACGGGGATGCCGACCTTGTCCCTGATCCCCGCCAGGACCTCCATCCCGCTGTCGAACCCGGGGCCGCGGTACGACCCCGCGGAGGTCCGGTTGGCCTTGTCGTAGGAGGCCTTGAATATGAGGTCGATCCCTACCCGGCCGCAGATCTCCGCCAGTCCCTCGGCCGCCTCGAGGCAGCTCTCCGGGTCCTCGATGACGCAGGGGCCCGCGATGAGGACAAGGGGTCCGAAACCTCCTCCAGTCCCTTCCCCTGATCCTCCAATGGTCACACGGCCGACGGTGACCGGGTTCACCTTCAGATCCATCAGTCCCTCGATCTCTTCAGCGCGAGGCTGGCCGCGATAAAACCGGCAAACAGGGGGTGGGGTTTCCAGGGACGTGATTTAAACTCGGGGTGGAACTGGCAGCCCACGAACCATGGATGGTCCGGGTGCTCGATCATCTCCACCAGCCTTCCATCGGGGGAGGTTCCCGAGATCCGGAGTCCCTTTTCCCGCAGGGTGTCCTTGTATTCGGGGTTGAACTCGTACCTGTGGCGGTGCCTTTCCGATATTTCTCCCGCGCCGTAAAGACGCCGGGCCTCGGTCCCCTCCTCCAGGAGGCAGGGATAGGCGCCGAGCCTCATGGTTCCCCCCATGTCGGTCACGTCCCTTTGCTCCGGGAGCAGGTCGATGACGGGATGGGGGGTTTTCTCGTCGAACTCGGAGCTGTTGGCCCTCTCGAGAGACGCCACCGACCTCGCGAACTCCACCACCGCGAGCTGCATACCGAGACAGATCCCGAAATAGGGGACTTTCTCCTCCCGGGCGTATCGGGCCGCCCTGATCTTTCCCTCGGTGCCCCGGTGCCCGAACCCGCCGGGAACCAGGATGCCGTCGGCCTCCCCGAGAAGGTCCGCGGGCTCCCGGGTCTCAAGCTCTTCACTGTCCACAAACCTGAGGATGACCCTGCTGTCATTGGCAATGCCCCCGTGAATGAGCGCCTCGTTGAGACTCTTGTAAGACTCCACGAGGCTCACGTACTTGCCGACAACAGCGATCACCACCTCGTGGGCAGGGTTGGTCACCTTGTCCACGATACCCTGCCAGGCTTTCAGGTCCGGCGAGCGGGTCCACATCCTCAGGTGTTCGATGATCTGCTGGTCCAGGCCCTCCTCGTGGTAAACGAGGGGCACCTGGTAGATGCTGTCGACATCCCGTGCGGTGATCACCGCCTCGGGTGTCACGTTGCAGAACAGGGCGATCTTCTTCTTGATGTCCATGTCCAGGTTTCGATCGGTCCGGCAGAGCAGGATATCGGGCTGAATACCGATCTCCCGGAGCTTCTGGACCGAATGCTGGGTGGGTTTGGTCTTCAGCTCACCCGCCGTCCGGATGTAGGGCACCAGGGTGAGGTGAATGTAGATGACGTTGTCCCTGCCCACATCGCCCTTGAACTGCCGGATAGCCTCCAGGAAAGGAAGGCTTTCGATGTCGCCGACGGTTCCGCCCACCTCGCAGATGAGGAGGTCCACATCGTCCGCGGCCTGGCAGATCATGGACTTGATCTCGTCAGTGATGTGGGGGATAACCTGGACCGTCCCGCCAAGGTACTCGCCCTGCCTTTCCTTGTTGATGACCGAGTCGTATACCCTGCCGGTGGTGAAATTGCTCTTCTTCGACATGGGAGCGCGGGTGAACCGCTCGTAATGGCCGAGGTCCAGGTCGGTCTCGGCGCCGTCTTCCGTGACGAACACCTCACCGTGCTGGTAGGGGCTCATGGTCCCGGGATCGACGTTGATGTAGGGGTCCATCTTCTGGATGGTCACCCTGAGCCCCCTTGATTCCATGAGGGCCCCGATGGCAGCGGAGGCCAGTCCCTTGCCCAGGGAGGAAACTACCCCGCCCGTCACGAAGATGAACTTGGTCTTCATGGTCCCTCCTTAGGTCTTCCTGGGGCACTTTCCCCTGTTTCAGTTATTGTCCTGGGTTCATCACAACAATGAGTACCCGAGCGGTGTCACTCCAAAGCCCGAAAAAGCTATCACCACGGAGAAAATCGGCTTGCCAGCCATAGCCTTTGGCGACGGCTGGAGGTCACGGAGAAAATCCGAGACCTTCTCCCTCACCTGCCCTCTCCCGGCAGGGGGAGGGATTTCTCCGAAATCGACAGATGGTGACTTGAATATCGGGATAAAAACAGGCTTTGATCCCGATATTCAAGGCCCAGCCGTTCAGGTGAGGGAAAAGTGATCACCATGCTTTTTGCCCTTCTCGCCCTGGACTTTTTGCGACCCTATCAAAGTTTGATGGACTCGCAAAAAGTCCATCAACGCGCCCCGCGCGGGGCGCCCAAATCAATGACCCGCACCGTAAGTCATTGA
>JARGFV010000123.1 GCA_029210545.1 bacterium | reverse complement strand
TTTACCACAAAAAGTCTCACCCCGGCCTGATCACAAGCCCTGATCATTCTATCGGCATCCGAAACAGTCAGAGCCATGGGCTTTTCGACCACGAGATGTTTGCCGTATAGAGAAAGATCCACCACATTATCGGCATGGGCCCCGCTTTCTGTAAGGATATTCACTACGTCGATCTCTTTGACCGACTCCATCATCTGGTGCATGTCGGTAAAATATGGGACCCCATAATTCTCTCCATACATCCGGGCTCGATCTTCCTTGATGTCACACACTGCGGCCAGTCTTCCGCCATTGACATATCCACCTGCGAGGATTTCAGCATGTTTTTTTGCTATACGCCCACAGCCCAGAATTGCAAAGTTCAGATCCATTTTTTTCTCCCTGTAATTTGTTCAATATGGATGGTTTACTGTGTGAAACAGCTTAGCATAAATCAAAATGATTCTCACACCAATGGATAGGGTGAAAGGCAAAATCAATTGTTTTTTAGGAGAGAAGGAATGCGCAATCCCTCATTGAAATGTGTTGTTCTGTTTGTTTTCGTCACCTCACTTTCTCTGGTCACTGCCTGTCAGAATACCGTGCAGAAACTTCAAAAACACCTGGCAGATGCACAGAACAAGATAGAGGCTGGTGATTTTGAGGTTGCCCGCATCGAACTTCTCAACGCCATTAAAATCCAACCCTCGTCCAGCCAGGCCTATTTCCTCCTCGGACAGGTGTTGGTCGGATTGAGAAATTACAATGAGGCAGCCAGGGCTTATGCCAACGCCAACGAACTGGCTCCGGAGGATCGTGACATTGCCCTCGAGTACAGCCAGTTGCTCATGAGGGGCAATGCCCATGAGATGGCGGAACCGGTTATCACAGAATGGGCCGCTAGGTCTCCGGAGGACCAGGATTTTCTGGTCTTGCTCTCTTTGGTCCAGGTGCGGTCGGGTAGGCAAACGGAAGCCCTTGATACAGCCCAAAAGATAATTGAACTTTCTCCGGATTCTGCGAAAGCGTGGCTTCACCTGGCCCAGGTAAATCTTATCATTGGGGATATTTCAGGTGCAGAAGATGCTCTGAGCAAGGCCGAGGAGATCGATCCTGCCTCTATGGACGCAGGCCTTATCCGGGTGTCTCTTTTACAGGGAAAAGGACTGTTGGATGAGGCGACAGACCGGCTTGAGCTTCTGGCCAGGGAAAACCCTGAAAGAAGCGACCTCAAGGTCCGTCTGGCCCTTCTATACGAGAGGGTGGGGAGAAAAGACGATGCGATCAAACTCTACCGTGAGATGTCCGAAAGAGAGCCCAACGCCCCGGCTCTCTACCGCCTGGGTTTAATGCTTTACGATTCCGGGCAGAAGGGTGAAGCGGTCCAGCTCTGGGAACAAAGCATCGAGACGGATTCCTATTTTCCGGGACCGAGACTGAGCCTTGCCCGTCATTACTGGTCTGAAAAAGATATTCAAAAAGCCATGGGTGCGGTCAATGACGCTCTGAAATATGCACCCAGCGATAGCGAGGCCCTTGCTCTTCGAGGAGTGCTCAACATGGCCGGGGGAAACGCCGGGGAGGCGTTGTCCGATTTCCAGAAGGCCCTCGATTCCCGGCCCGACTCCCTTCCGTTGAGACTTTCCCTTGCCCAGGCTCAACTGGGTGGTGGAGAACCCACTCAGGCCAGGGAGAACCTGAAGATCATAGCAGGCAAATATCCGGACCATGCGCAGGCTAACCTGCTGCTGGCAAAGATCGAGGCCAACGCCGGTAACTTCGAAGCATCGTCAGGTTACGCGAGGACGGCAAGCTCGGACAAAAACCTCGGCAGGGAGGCCATGTGGATCCTGGGAGACAACGCTTTGAGGCAGGGAAGGCTTTCGGAAGCGAAGGCTGTTTACGAAAGGAACGTCAAGCGCCACGGGGATCATCCCGGCTCCATACTGCGAGTCGCTCAAAGCCGGGAGATGACCGGCGAGCTTGAAAAGGCTGAGGCCGGTTACAGGTTCCTGGTAAAAGAGCGGCCTGAAGACATCCTGCCGGTGACTTACCTGGTTAGCCTTCTGGGCCGTACCGGGCGAAAGGAAGAGGCCCTGGCGCAGGCGAGGGAGGGTGCTGCGAAAGGAGGGGTGCCCCAGCGTCTCCTGCTTGGCAGGGTGCTGGAGGGGACGGGCAATATAGAGGAAGCCCGTGAGCTCTACCTTGCCCTCACCCGGTCCCACCCCGACCTGATGTCACCGTACCAGAGGATCGTGGCTCTTTATGCCAGGGAATCGAAGCTCGATGAGGCGGAAAGGTGGCTTATAGAATCCACCGAGGCTTCCGGGACTCCTTCGGTCAGGCTTCTTTTCCTCCTCGGCATGGTTCAGGATGTTCTCGGAAAGAAGGAGGTTTCCGTGGACTCCTACCGTGAGGTCCTGGAGCTGGATCCCGGTTTTGTCCCGGCCATAAACAACCTTGCCTGGAACCTTTCAGAGTCAGGTGATCTCAAGGAAGCCCTGGAGCTGGCAGCCAGGGGAAGGAAAATAGTGCCGGATGATCCATCTCTGGGCGACACCTACGCCTGGATCCTTCATAAATCCGGAGACTCTGCAGGCGCCCTGCCCATACTAAGGCAGGCCCTGGACGCGCTGCCGGAGAATGAGGTTGTTCGGGGTCATCTGGTGGAAGTGCTAAAGGCAGTTGGGCGAAATGATGAGGCTGCCGAGCAGCAGGAGATGCTGGATCGATTGAAGTGATACTGGATTCCGGCTCCTATTATTGTCAACCTCCCTATTTTTCCTCCCCCTACCGAGGGGGGAGGATTAAAGTGGGGGTGAGAGAAACCGTCCGGAATGACGATAAAAGACGACCAAAGAGGTCGCAATAACTAACCTGAATAAAAAATATGGATTTTTCCCAGAACATAGAACTCTACATCATCTTTATCGCTGCCCTTTTCTCGGCAGTGCTGGCCTTATACGCCCTGGTAAAGGGCCCTCACTCGATCTCCCACAGGTTCTTTGCGCTGGGAATGTTCCTGCTTGCAGCTGAACTGACTGTTGGTGGCATGGCGTACCACCAGAAAAATCTCCTGGATCAATTGATGTGGCTCCGGATAAGGAACGTGATCACAGCTCTCATCCCCGGCGCCTGGTTCCTGTTCGCCCTTTCCTTCGGGGAACGGGATTTCAAACAGCGTCTTATCAAGTGGAAGTGGGTCACCCTAGGGATCTTATTGTTGCCACTGTCTTTCCCTGTGCTTCTCAACCCCTCTTTCTATGAAGGTGTCTCGGTTCCTGCAGGCGGTGGCCACTCTGTGTTCCACCTTGGTTGGCCGGGCTACCTGTTTTACCTTTCCCTGATCCCCGGGTTCGTGGTCCTCATGTTCGTCCTCGAAAACACTCTCCGCTTTTCCAGGGGGATCAAGCGCTGGCAGATCAAGTTCCTGACCCTCGGCGTCCTTGGATTCTTCGCAGTCCGGATTTTTGTGAGTAGCCAGGCGATCCTTTTCCGGACCCTGAACCCGGAAATGGAACTTTTTCTTCCGGCAGGAGCACTCATCCTGGCCAATATGTTCATCGCCATAACGCTGTTCAGGTCCAGAATCCTGCCAGAAGATATTTACCTCTCCGGTGGATTCATCAAACGCTCCCTGGTCCTCATGGTCGTGGGAACCTACCTGGTTCTCGTGGGTGTCCTGACAAAGGTCCTTTCCCTGCTGGGTGGGCCCTTCTCCTACGAACTTCTGGGACTCGCTGTCTTCGCCGCCCTTCTTCTCCTGTCGGCCATCCTCTTTTCCGATCGGGTCAAGTTTGCTGTCAACACTTTCGTGTCCCGGCACCTTAGCCGCCCGAAATACGATTACAGGAAAACCTGGATAACGTTTACGGAGAGAACGGCCAACTCCAGGAATATCCGGGACCTGGCCGGCAATACTGCAAGTCTCCTGTCTGAGATGCTGGAGATTCTTTCCGTCAATATCTGGCTCTTTGGAGAAGGGGAGGCGACCCTTTCCCTGGCGGGTTCAACATCCCTTTCCGGGTCCGGCGACCTGGTAGAAATGTCCCCTGGACTGGTGGCATCTTTGAAAAAGCGTCTTGCGGTCAGAGAAAGCCCCTTCGATCTTTTTGACAGTACCGATAGTGCTTTGAGGCAGTATACAGAGGAGAATGAAGCCTTTCTGGAAAGCCTTGGATTGCGTTATTGTGCGCCCCTCTGGCTGGGTTCAGACCTCCTGGGTTTCATCGCCCTGGACGATCGTGTTCGTGGCGAGCCGATGGGTGTGGAGGAGTACGACCTCATGGGGACGATCGCAGGCCAGGCCGCGACCAGTATCCAGAGCCTCCAGCTGTCCGAACGGCTGCAAAACGCCCGGGAGATGGAAGCGTTAAGTAAATTCTCAGCCTTTTTCGTCCACGATCTGAAAAACGTGGCCTCAAAACTTTCCATGATGCTGCAGAATTTTCCGGACCATCTGAACAGTGAGGAGTTCCGCCACGATGCCCTGAAGCTTGTTTCACAAAGTGTCGACAAGATCAATGTCCTGTCGCGCAGGATGGCGGAACTCAGGGAGATGTCCATTGTCCATCCAGAACCGGGGAGCATCGAACCAGTGGTCAACAGGTGCCTGGCCGAGATGGAGCCGCCTTCGGGAGTCAGCATCGAAAAGCAGTACCAGGAAGTTCCCGAGATCATGATCGATCATGAACAGATCTCAAAAGTGGTGACGAACCTGGTTCTCAACGCCATCGAAGCCGTTGATGGTAACGGAGCTATCATTGTCAGAACTTATCGCCAGAACGGATGGGTTGTCCTGGAAGTGGAGGATGACGGACCGGGTGTGGAAGAGGCCTTTTTATCGACGTCGCTATTTGGCCCCTTTAAATCCACCAAGCCGAACGGGCTGGGGATCGGTCTTTACCAGTGCCGCACCATCGTGGAGGCTCATGGCGGGAGGATCAGCGTCAAAAGCCGTCCCGGCGAGGGGGCCGTTTTTGAGGTCTATCTGCCTGTGGTTTCTGCGAAGAAGGGTGTTTAAAATTAATGTTTAGGATCATGTTGCTGTTTGGCTGTATGCAGTCACTCCGGGGTGAGCGTCAGCGAGGACCCGGAGTCCATTTTACCTGAAGAACCTTTGTCCCCCACACGGAGAAAATGTCCCATGACAGACAAAAACATCCTCCTCATCGTTGACGACGACGAGGATCTTAGAAAGCAGATGAAATGGGGCCTTGGCCAGGAATACGAAATTCACGAGGGCGGTGACAGGCAGCAGGCTCTTGCCGTCTTTCGGGAAGTCGTCCCCCCTGTTATGACCCTCGACCTGGGACTCCCTCCCGAAGAGGAGGGTGTCGGGGAGGGTTTTGCCATCCTCGATGAAGTCCTGGAGATCAACCCGAGAGTGAAAGTCATCATCATCACCGGTAGAGATGAAAAAGCCCACGCTCTCGAGGCTATCGGAAGGGGAGCCTACGATTTTATCTCCAAGCCTGTGAACCTGGAGGACCTGAACTTTATATTGAGAAGGGCTTTCCACGTCGCGACCCTTGAAAATGAGTATGTAAATCTACAGCAGAAAGTTGGAGGCCTGGGCGGTTTCGAGGAGATGCTCGGCGCCAGCCCCCAGATGACAGATGTCTATGAGAAGATCCGCAAGGTGGCCACAACGGAGGTCCCTGTTCTTGTTGGGGGTGAAAGCGGTACCGGTAAGGAACTGGCAGCCAGGGCAATCCACAACCTCAGCGGCAGAAGGGAGATGCCCTTCGTTGCCATAAACTGTGGTGCGATCCCTGAAAATCTCCTGGAGAGCGAACTTTTCGGTCACGAAAAGGGGGCCTATACGGGAGCGCATGTGCAAAGAGTTGGTCGCATAGAGACCGCGCACAAGGGAACCTTGTTCCTTGACGAGATCGGGGAACTGCCCCTTTCCCTGCAGGTCAAGCTCCTGCGTTTTTTACAGGACCAGCAGATCGAAAGGATCGGAGGCCGGAGCCTGATCCAGGTTGATACACGGATCGTGGCGGCTACCAACAGGGATCTGAAGCAGTCAATCCAGGAGGATTCGTTCAGGCAGGATCTCTACTATCGCCTGGGGGTGGTTAACATCAATATCCCGCCTCTCAGGGAGAGGGAAGGGGATATCCTGCTTCTGGCTAATTCCTTCCTGGAGAGCTACCTTTCTCTCACACCCGGCAAAAAACTCACCTTTTCCGCTGCTGCAAAAAGGGCACTGGAGATCTACGGCTGGCCCGGCAATATCCGGGAAATGGAAAACAGGATCAAACGTGCCGTGATCATGGCGGAAGGCCGAACGGTTCAACCCGCAGATCTGGAACTTGAAGGGGGTGACAAAGGGGTCCGTCGTGGGATGACCTTGAAAGAGGCCAGGGAGAGCGTGGAAAGGGAACTGGTCCTCTCCGCCATGGACTGGAACGGCGGGAACTTGACACAGACTGCCCTGGATCTCGACATCAGTAGGCCGACTCTGTACGATCTCATGAAGAAGCTTGATATACGGAGAGAGTGAGGCGCAAGTCAACCTGATATGATCATGAAGAACCCAAATTTCAAGGAGCCGGACAAACTGTCCAGCTCCTTTTTTTGTGGGGATGATTAGAAATACGTGCTGAAATTCCTGCAGTTTGAAACTGACAGAGGAAACAACAGATATGGGCTAAAGTTGATGGACTTTTTGCGAGTCCATCAAAGTTGATGACCTCGAAAAAAGTCATCAATTGACGGGCATTAAATGACGTGTTATCAATTAATCATATTTGTAATCATGGAGGCACACAGTGGTACGCACTCAGATACAGCTGACCGAGGAACAGGCAAGGGCTCTGAAACGGCTGGCGCACTCCCAGCATGTTTCCATCGCTGAGCTGATCAGGGGGGCGGTGAACGATCTGATCAGGAAAGATGTTGCCCCGGACTTTGAGGAGAAACGGGAACGAGCCTTGTCCAT
>JARGFV010000122.1 GCA_029210545.1 bacterium | reverse complement strand
TTTCCCTTTCCCCAGGACATTAATGAGCCAGGAAAAGTTCCGCCTGGACTTTTTGCGACTCTATTAGGTATCGGATCCTGGATAATATGCATTCTCTGGAATCTGGAATTGAAACGAGCGGGTGTGAGAAATCGGGATTCACATCCGGGTATTCGTTTCCCGGTTGAACCGATATCAGGAAGCAACTTACGGCCGACAGGCCCGGGGGGGACTGCGTGGGCAATCTGGAAGAGGAACAGCCAACCGGGAGAGCCGTTCGGCTTGGCGACAATATCATCTTTGCCATCAGGGGGAGGGCCCGGGAGGCCGCCGCCAGGATCCTCCTGCCGGAAGGTTCCGATCCACGGGTCCTGGAAGCCGCCGTGATCGCCTCGGGTGAGAAGCTGGCTGCCGTATCGGTCATCGGGGATGAAGAGACGGTTCGTCAAACGGCAGCGGACGCCGGGATCGACCCTGATCTTCTCAAAATCGTCCATCCGGCCCGCCTTGAAGGGGTCGACGGCCTGCGGGAGGCTTACACCCGCCTGCGTTCTGAAAAGGGGGCCTCGCTGGAGGAGGCCCGCAGGGAGTTCGAAAGCCCCATCGTCCTTGCCGGCATGATGGTCAGGGAGGGCAGGGCGGACGGGATCGTCGCCGGAGCCGTCACCACCACCGGCGAAGTGATTCGTTCGGCGTTGCGCATCGTCGGAAAAGCCGAAGGGGTCGAGGTGGTGTCAAGCTGTTTCATCATGGTCATGCCGGTGCCCGATTACGGAGAAAAAGGAGTCTTCATCTTCGCGGACTGCGGCATCGTCCCCGACCCCGGACCATCCCAGCTTGCCCAGATCGCCATCTCTTCCGCCCGAAGCGCCGTGTTTTTCCTCGGGATAGATCCGAGGATAGCCATGCTGTCTTTCTCCACCCACGGCAGCGCAAGGCACGAAAAGGCCGAAAAGGTGAGGGAGGCGACAGCCCTTGTGCGGCAGCGGGCGCCGGAACTTGCCGTTGACGGCGAGGTTCAGATCGACACGGCCATCGTGCCCGATGTGGCCAGACGAAAAGCACCGGAGAGCTCCATCGGCGGAAGAGCCAACGTGCTCATCTTCCCGGATCTCGACTCGGGCAACATCGCCTATAAACTTGTCGAGCGCCTGGCCCACACCAGGGCTATCGGTCCGATCCTGCAGGGGCTGGCGAAGCCGGTCAACGACTTGTCCAGGGGGTGCAGCGCGGATGACATCGTTAACGTTATAGCCATCACTTCGATACAGGCGAGATGGGGTTGAAAAGCTACGTGTGCGCGTAAAGCGTATGTGCGTGGAAGCGTAGAACCAGAAAAAATATCTGGTGCGTACGAAGAATGCGCATAAGTGTATAAATAACTGAAATAGAGAGACGGTACGCGCGTGTTGGTGCTGGGTCTTACGCAATCACCCCCTACGCTCGCACGCACACACGAAAATTCATTAAAACACTGGCCGTTTGATCGGCCCATTACCCGTCAAGGGGGGAGCGAAATGGATCTAGCCAACCGAGTCAAAGGGATCAAGCCGTCACCCACGCTGGCCATCACGGCGAAAGCCAAGCAGATGAAAGCCGATGGTCTGGACGTGGTCGGGTTCGGAGCCGGCGAACCGGATTTCGACACGCCGGACAATATCAAACAGGCTGCCATCAAGGCCCTTAACGAGGGCATGACCAAGTACACTCCTGTTCCGGGAACCCTGGAAGCGAAGGACGCTGTCATCGGCAAGCTCAAGAGGGACCAGGGACTCGAGTACGCCCGCGACGAGATCATCATTTCGTGCGGCGCCAAACACACCCTGTACAATATTTTCCAGGCGCTGGTGCAGGAAGGCGATGAAGTCATCATCCCGTCCCCCTACTGGGTGTCCTATCCCGACCAGGTGATCCTGGCGAGCGCCACCCCGGTGATCCTCGAGACCACCGAGGCCAACGAATTCGTTCCCACCGTCGAAGACCTGAAAAAGGCCATAACCCCCAGGACGAAGGCCCTGGTGATCAACAGCCCGTGCAACCCCACCGGAGCCGCCATTCCGCGTGCCCGTCTCGAGGAGATCGCCGAAGTGGTCCGCGGGAAGAACATCCTGGTCATCAGTGACGAGATCTACGAGAAGGAGGTCTACGACGGATTCAAGTTCTTCAGCATCGCCCAGGTCCCGGGCATGAAGGGGCAGACGATCATCGTCAACGGGCTCTCCAAGGCCTACTCCATGACGGGGTGGCGGATCGGTTATGCCGCGGGACCCAAGGAGATCGTGGCTGCCATGGGCAAGATCCAGAGCCAGAGCACGAGCAACCCGGTTTCGTTCTGCATGCCTGCCACGGAGGAGGCCCTCAAGGGGCCCCAGGATTTTGTCGCCATGATGGTGGGCGAGTTCGATAAAAGGCGCCGTTACATCGTCGAGAGGCTCAACGCAATGAACGGTGTGTCCTGTTTCACACCCAAGGGCGCCTTTTATGTGTTCCCCAACTTTTCGGAGCTTTACGGGCGCTCCTTCAAGGGGAAACGCATCGAAAACTCCACCGATTTCGCTGACTACCTCCTGGGCGAAGCCAAGGTCGCCGTCGTGCCCGGCATTGCCTTCGGAGCAGACGACTTCGCCAGGCTCTCTTACGCCACGAGCATGAAGAACATCGAGAAAGGGCTGGACAGAATAGAAGCAGCGATCGCTGATCTGGATTAATATGCGATTGCTGCAGTTAACAGTTTACGGTTCACAGTGAGTCCATCAACTGTAAACCGTATACCGTAAACCGGAAACTTTACTATGCGCCTGTTACGTTTTTTGCCGCCGTTGGGCTACGACAGCATCGGGAATCATGCACCCGACGGTGAGCCGCTCTGGGGTCTCGTCGAGGGTGAGTGGGTCGTGTGTCTTGATTCACCGCCCTTCGACGGACTGCCTGTTCCCGGAAAGGCCAGGTATCCGCTCCGTGAAGTCCGGATCGCCGCCCCGGTTCAACCGGGAAAGATCGTTGCCGTCGGGATGAACTATGAGGGGCACATCCGTGAAATGGGCCACGATATTCCTTCCGAGCCGCTCATCTTCCTCAAGGCCCCGAGTGCGGTCATCGCCCCGGAAGACCGGATCGTGCTTCCGCCTGAATCGAACCGCGTCGACTTCGAAGGAGAACTCGCGGTGGTCATAGGGCGCCGCTGCAGAAGGGTCCACAGGGATGCCGCGGACCAATATATCCTCGGATACACGATCATCAACGACGTGACCGCCCGGGACCTGCAGCGTAAGGACGTCCAGTTTTCAAGGGGCAAGAGCTTTGACACCTTCTGCCCCATGGGACCATGGATCGAGACGGAACTTGATCCCGGAGATGTCCGCATTACCACCGTGGTCAACTCCGAGGTCCGTCAGGACGATCAGACCTCTACAATGCTCTTTAACCCCGCCATCCTTGTGGAGTTCATCACCTCGGTCATGACCCTCATGCCGGGGGACGTCATCGCGACAGGGACTCCGGAAGGTGTCGGGGCCTTGTCGGAGGGGGACGAGGTGTCGGTGGCTGTGGACGGGATCGGAGTGCTCACCAACACGGTCATCAAGGAGTCGATGTGAGCCGGGGAATGGCGAATAAAAGGCCGGTCCTGGCCCTCACCATGGGAGACGCAGCCGGAGTGGGGCCGGAGATCATCGCTCTGGCTTTGGAGGAGAAGCCTGTCGGCCGCAGCGTCGTTGTCGTAGGGGACATCGAGCGGCTTCGGGCAGGCGCCGAAAAAGCCAGGAGTTCCACCAGGTACAAGGTTGTTGAAAGCATCGAGAAGGCTGATGAGATCAGGGACCACGTACCGGTCCTGAACGTACCCCTCGGCGATGAAACGATCCCCTTCGGCCGGTTGAGCGCTGTGAGCGGCGAGTGCGCTTACCAGTGTCTTGTAAAGGCCATCGATCTTTCCATGGAGGGAAAGATCGACGCCATCGTCACCGCCCCCATCAACAAGGAGGCGATCCATCTGGCCGGGCACGACTTTCCCGGGCACACGGAGGTCCTGGCTTATCGCACCGGGGCACAGGACACGGTGATGATGCTCGTCGCCGGTCCCATGAGAGCCCTGCACGTGACCACCCACATCCCCGTCGCCATGGTTCCGTCCCGGGTTACCATCGAGCGGATCGTGAGGGTGCTGGAACTCGGGGACGCCGCGTTAAAAAAAATGGGTCTGAAAACGCCCTCCTTTGCCGTCGCGGGTCTTAACCCCCACGCCGGGGAAAGCGGCATCTTCGGGGCCGAGGAGAAAGAGATCATCATTCCTGCTATCCGGACGGCCAGGGAAATGGGGATTCGCGTCGAAGGCCCCATACCGCCGGATGTCGTGTTCCTGAAGATGCACCGGGGCAAGTATGACGCGGTGATCGCCATGTACCATGACCAGGGCCACATCCCGCTTAAGCTTCTCGCTTTCGAATCGGGGGTCAATGTGACCCTGGGCCTGCCAATTATCAGGACTTCCGTGGACCACGGGACGGCTTTCGATATTGCCGGTAAAGGTCTGGCCGACCCCGGGAGCCTGACAGAGGCCCTCCGGCTTGCCTCTTCCATGGCCGGCACCCGGACCAGGTGACAAACCTCATGAAACATCTCCTCCGATCGCCGGTCCTTTTCGCTGCCCTTATGGCCGTGATGGCGGCACCTTGCGTGAGCGGCGCCGAAGAGGTGGTCGTGGGGGTGATCCTGCCTCTGTCGGGTGCCCAGGCGGCGCTGGGACACATGCAGAAAAATTCCATGACCCTCGCCGTGGAAGGGGTGAACAGAAGAGGCGGCATCGACGGTCAGGATCTGAAACTCGACATCAGGGACAGCGGCGGCCGGGTATCCGATATACGGGCCATCATAGACCATTTTGTCAATGACAAGGCTTACCCCCTCGTTCTTGGGGGAGGAAGCTCAAAGGTCATCGACGCCATGGCCGAGCGCTGCCAGTATCGAAACCTGCCCCTTGTGTCCATTACCGGCTCAAATGACGGGATCACCCGGAAAGGGTACAGCTACCTTTTCCGCGTGGCGCCTCCCCGATCCGAGTATCCGGCCGCGGCCCTCGAGTATGCCGCGGCCGTCATCGATCCGAAAAAGGTGGCCCTCTGGCACGAGCCGTCCGACTTTGGATCTAGCATGGCCGACGCCGTGAGGGAGTCGGTCAGGGAAAAAGGGTGGGAGCTGGTGTGGGAAGGATCTTTCGAACCGGGCACCATGAACCTTGAGGAGAGTTTCAAGGCTCTGGAAACGTTAAAACCGGACGCCGTTTTTCTGTGCGCCTTTCCCCCGGATGACACGAGGATCGTTACCGGGTTGACAGGGCGCCTTAAAAGTAAATATGGGCCTTTTAACCTTGTGCCGGCATCCTCTCTTGGCGGATCACTTGCGGCTTGCGGCGAAGGATGCGCCGGGGTCCTGGCGCCGTCGCTGTGGCTGTCCTCCTCCGGTCCGGCCTCCCAGCGGTACAACAATGACTATGTGGAAAGGTTCGGCACGTTACCCGACTACCACGGAGCCCAGGCCTACGCGGCGGTGCTTGTCGCCGTCCAGGCTCTCAGGCACGGGGGCGGCCTGGAAACGGAGGCTCTGAAGGAAACCCTCGGAGCCATGGGGATCTCGACACCATACGGCTACGTTACGTTCCCGGATCGTGGCGGTCACACCAACCAGAACAACCCCCCGAATTACCTCGTCCGGTGGAACGGGGAGGGGTTTGAGAAGGTGTGGCCGAAAGGGCAGTGAACCGTGAACCAGCCTACGCCAAGGCTACGGCTGGCAGGCCGTGAATAGTGAATCCTGAACCGTGAACTGTAAACTTCTCCTATGAACCTTCCCTACGGCACCAGCCACCTCGAATTCCCCGATAAATGGGACGGCAAGGCGCGCCTTGTCGAGCCCGGCCCTTTCCCCGGTCGGATTGACAGTACTGCCGAGGTGATCCGCGCCCTCGAAAATCCGGTGGGATGTCCCCGTCTCGCTGATGTGGCCCGGAAAGGGCAGAAGGTCGCCCTGGTTGTGCCTGACCTTACCCGCAGGGCCGGAGTCAGCGTCTACCTGCCGCCTCTCCTGGACGAACTGGCACGATCGGGTGTGAGGGATGATGACGTCACTATCATCGTTGCCCTGGGGATCCACAGGCCTCTCGACGAGGACGAGCTGGGACAACTTGCGGGAAAGGATATCCGCGGGCGTTATAACGTCGTCAACCACGAGGCGGATAAACACGGCTCCAATCTCCACATGGGGAACACGGTGAGGGGTCTTCCTGTGGAGCTCAACCGTACCGTGGCCGAAGCTGACCGCGTGGTTCTGACAGGTTCCGTCACGTACCACTATTTCGCCGGTTACGGCGGCGGAAGGAAATCGCTTTTGCCCGGGGTGGCTTCCCGGAAGTCCTGCGAAGCCCACCACCGCATGGTCGTGGATTATCGCCGGGGAAAGCTGCAAGGAGAGCTCGGTCCGGGGATCCTGGAGGGAAATCCGGTACACGGGGCCATGCTCGAAGCGTGCCTGATGGCGCCGCCAATTTTCATCCTCAACACAGTGACTGAACCGGGGGGGAGTATTATCGGCGCCGCCGCGGGTGAACTGATACAGGCCCATCTTGACGCCTGTCGCCGCCACGACATTTTCTATCGCAAGGAGATCAAGGAACCTTCCAGGCTGGTTATCGCCAGCGCGGGAGGGCACCCCAGGGACGTCAATTTCGTCCAGGCCCACAAAGGTCTTTATTCGGCCCACCGGACAGTGGCTGCCGACGGGGTGGTGATCCTCGCGGCTCGATGTCCTGAAGGTACCGGAAACCCTGATTTCATACGGTGGTTTGAAAGGTGCCGAACCGAGGAGCAGTGGCTCGACGAGCTGGAAAGAAGATATCAGATCAACGGGCAGACGGCATTTTCCACGTGGCTGCGCGTCAAGGCGGTCCCGACAGTGCTCATCAGCGAGCTTCCGCCGGACCTGGTCAAAATCATGGGGATGATCCCGGCCGGGGACCCTGTTGAGGCTCTCCAACGTGCCGGGGAGATCCTC
>JARGFV010000121.1 GCA_029210545.1 bacterium | reverse complement strand
TATCGGCTTTTTGCTCCTCGGGAAGGAAAAAGCGCGGTTTTTCCTTCCCGAGGAGCAATGCCTTATATCGACAGTCATTGATCCGGGCGCCCCCCTCGGGGCGCGTTGATGACTTTTCGCGAAGTCATCAACTTTATACGTTCCTCCGGCAAAACCAGGAGCCTATCGGAGAACCTGTCTGTCTGATCAGACAGACAGGGCACCCGCCTGCGCTTTCGGCTACGACGGGGCAAGACAGACTCCTGGATATAATTTGTCGGCCTATGTTACTATGAAGTCATGAAAAAGCGAACGAAATTCAAAGGTTATAATCCAGATTCAGGTCCTGAAAAAGACCACGGCCGACAAACTTTCCAGTCCCGCCATCGGCGGGATGTACTGGTTTCCCGACACGCTGCCAGCTTCATAGCTTCATAGTTGCAATCAGCGCCGTTAAAACATATAATTCGTCTAGTGACTCACAATGAGTCATTCAATGAGTTAAGGAGGTGGCAGGAACTTTGCAGCTGACTATTAGAGGGTTGCCCCCGGAGATGGAAGATGCCGTGCGCAGCGAGGCCAGAAAAGAGAGGACCAGTTTGAACAAAGCTGTCATCGGTTTGCTGGAAAAAGCCCTTGGCAAGCCTGGGCCGCGTGAACAGATCACCATAAGCCACGACCTGGACCGGTTCTGTGGGGCATGGACAGATGAGGAAGCCTCGGAACTGGAAAACAGGTTCAGGGACAACCGGAAAATTGACATGGAGCTGTGGGATTGAAAAAGGTCCTCCTCGACACTTCCGCGTACTCTGCCCTCTTCAGGGGAAGCGATCAGGCTAAAGGAATACTTCAGGAGGTTGCGGAAGTAGCCTTGAATCCCGTGATCATCGGTGAACTCCTGTCCGGTTTTTCTGGCGGACGTTTTGAGGCGAAAAATCGTCGTTTTTTAGATGATTTCATGCTGACTCCCCGTGTCCGTGTATATCCAGTGGACTTGGATACATCGGAACGATACGCTGCCATCTGGTCTCATCTGCGAAGCCAAGGAACGCCAATCCCGACAAACGATCTGTGGATCGCAGCCTCCGCCATGCAGCACGGCCTGACAGTTCTCACTGCTGACAGGCACTTCCAGAATGTACCGCAGGTCCTTACCACAATCCTGGGATAACCCCAAAAAACTAAACCCTAGCCTTTCAGTTTTTAACTTCACGTCACTTCGTTAACGAGTATTGATCCCCTCCGTGTTCTCCGCCTGGTAGGCAGTGAGACCAAAAGCTCTGGAGCAATCAAACCAAGCTTTTTCCATTTGCTGTTAGCCAAGAGCTTAGCCAGGTGGCCTCAAAGCCAGGGATTTAACCGCCAAGCACGCAAGGAGAAACAACAAACGGGATTCAGGTTACAGGCGTTGTCGCGTGACCCAACTCCTCGGGATTTAACCACAGGCATTTGCGCCGTACGGCCAGAAAGGTGGACTCTGAGGTTAGTTATTTTGACGCGATACCATTCTTCATAACGCTTGACGTTAAACGCAAGGGGTTATAAACTTATCCATGATCAAATCCTTCAGGGACAGGGAAACAGAAAAGATCATCGATTACCATTAGGAGTCAATGCCATGACCAAGCTGAAGCCGATCCACCCGGGAGAGATCCTCCTGGAGGAATTCCTCGCACCCCTGGGGCTGAGCCAGAACCGGCTGGCCCTGGACCTCGGCGTTCCGGCACGGCGTATCAACGAGATCGTTCTGGGGAAGAGGCGGATCACGGCTGACACGGCCCTCCGCCTGAGCCGGTACTTCGGCACTTCTCCCCAGTTCTGGCTGGGCATCCAGACCGACTACGACCTGGATGTCGCGGAGGACGAACTCGGCGAAAGGCTTGTTCGCGAAGTTCGGACCAGGGCCGGGACCGGTTGATCGTTCAGAGCAGCTAACCACGAAGTACACAAAGGGGGAAATCTGTTTAGAATAAACCTTTCCAGGTCTGGACCTTCTTGGCGGCTTCGCGGCTTCCGCCGTCGCTCTTTGAGCTATGGCGTGACAAGTTGAGAACCCATGGCCTTGTGGCCATACGACCTGAAAGGCGGTCTCACGCTCGCTCACTCCGTTCGCTTAAGCCGTCCTTCGACAAAGCTCAGGACCGTGAGCCTGCCGAACGGCAAAGCCGCCAAGAAGACCAAACCATAAATCCATGGTTTCCAGCCGCATGGCGCAAAAGCCCGGATTTCACCACGGAGCCACGGAGTTCACGGAGAAATACGAAAATCAAATCAGGGTTTCCGGCCGACCGGCGCACCATCCACCCGTCATCCCGGAAATCGGCGCCCGGTGCGGGATTATCCGGGAGCCAGTGCATGGGCGCGTGGGCGAGAGGGACCATGTACTTACGTAACCACGTGCCTATGTAACGACGTAACAACGTAGATACGTAGATACCTGGACACCTGCGGGGACACGGGGAGATCCTGCCTATGAAAACAGAACAAATTGATTTGATAGTCAACATGCGCTCATGTAGTATACATGTATAGCAAAGGAGGATGCCATGTTGGCATTGCGTCTACCGAAAGATATCGAACAGCGCCTGGAAGCGCTGGCAAAACGCACAGGACGCTCTAAATCTTTCTACGCACGGGAGGCGATCCTGGAGCACCTGGACGATCTCGAGGCGGCATACATCTCGGATGAGATCCTTAAGAGGGTGGAGGTCGGCCAGGAAAAGACTTACACCCTGGATGAACTGGAACAAGAGCTTGGCCTGGCGGATTGAGATCACCGAAACAGCAAAAAAACAGCTGGCCAAACTCGATCACCCGGTTCGGCAGCGGATCGTTCAGTACCTGAAGGAAAGGATCCAGACCGATGAGGATCCACGCCGGTACGGAGCTCCTTTAAGAAAAGAGCTGGCCGGGCGATGGAAATACCGGGTCGGGGATTACCGTATTATTTGTGAGATCCAGGACGACAAGATCCAGGTATTGGTGCTTATGGTTGGCCACAGGAGCGGGATTTACGAAAGGGAATGAAGGGGATCTTTTTTATCTGAAAACTATATTTTACAGGGACCCGTCTTCGTCCTGCGGACTACTCCGCGGCAGGTGAAGGGGATGAAAGGGATGTGGGGAAAAATCCTAACGTCCAAGGTCCAAAGTCTAACGTGAGATAATCCACACTTTTTCAGCCTCTGAAACCATTTTCCTTGTTGATATCCTTTGCGGCTTCGCGGCTTCCGCCGTCGCTCCATGAGCTATGGCGTGACAAGTTGTTAACTTTGCGGTTATTCGCTTTTAACGTACGTCACAGGAAAAACGGCCAGAGCAGCGTGGAAAGCAGGATGGAAAGGGTCTTCCTGAGCCGGGGCCGTCGGGCAACCCATTGTGCCGGGCCGGGAGAGGCGCGGTAATAAAGCCGGACCAGACGGCTGCCGACATCGGATCTTTCCAGATAACCGTCCCGGAACGCCCTCAAACGGTTGGTCTTCCAGTGTTGGTCGCCCCACAGGGCCGTGGCCACGAAGCAGGGCCCTCGTCCACCGGAGGGCTTCCTCAGGGTGAAGGACCAGGTCAAGACACCCGACTCGGCGCCGTCGTCGTCCAGAGCTTTCACTGCAAAGGCGTGCTCCCCATAGGCCAGGCCGCTATAAGTCACAGAGGTGGCCGTCGTCCACACCGATGGATCCCCGGCGCTGTCAAGGCCGATGTAATAGCCCTCCACGATGCCCTCCTGGTCGCTCCCGGACCATGAGAACGATGCGGCATCTCCCCTGCTCACCGGTGGGGGACCTTCGATAATGACCACAGCGGGCGGCGTGTTGGGCGGTGCCATGACCGGGAGGAAAACCGTTTCGCTGCTCAGGTTCCCCTTTGTGTCCGTGATGTGGAAATCCAGGGGGACCCAGGTGAAGGCAGCAGCCGGCCGGGCCATGGTGAACAGGAACTCCGCGTCACCTGTCGAACTCGTCAGGGCTGGAAGGTCTCCATAGTACACGGTGCTGCTCGACACGGAGGCGATCCCGGGAGCATCGACGTCCAGGACCGCTGTGACGCCTCTGGCGGTGTTGGGGATGCCCGAGTGCCGGATCTCAAGCCTGAGGCTCACTCCAAGCCCGGCAGTCACCCACGGGTCGTCGTCTCCGTCGTCGAAGGTCCCACCGGTGACCACGAAGGGGCCTGTCAGGTCGGTCCCGGAGTAACCAATGGTGCTGTTGCCAGAGATCATATCCACTGTGATGGTGTAGGACGAAAGGGAATCGCTGCTCAGGCCTCCCCATGTTGCCCAGACTTTGATATCGCTGGTGTAGCCTGCATTGTCAAAACTACTTGGATTGGTTCCGGGTGTGACGAAATCCCAGAAATACCCGAACCCCTTGTAAAAGAAATCCCCAGTGCTAGTTACCGTCGGATACTCGGGAAAATCTCCGAAGTTCCCTCCACCAATAGTTTTTCCGAACTCTCCGGCAAGATCCACATTACCATCAGCCTGTTCAAGGTCAAGCCCCTTGACGGGGTCACCGGCATCGTAGTCGTTTGGGTAAGGGATCAGGTCGCCATAAATATCCCGCATCCGGGTCTCGTCCACGTGGTAGATGAGCAGCCCGCCCTTTCCCGCGCCGTTGAACCCCTCATCGTAACTGCCCGGAGCGCTCTGCCGGTGTTCCACCAGAAAATACTCCATGGGCTCCGGCACGCCGCTCCACGAACCTGATTTCCATAATTTTAATACCTGTGGTGTCAGAGCAGGAGCAGGGTCTTCAGCACGCCAGAGTGCAACCGCAGTGTCGGCGTGGACAGCAATAGGCTGGACCCATCCGAGATACGCACGTGACCAGGCGGAGAGGTGGCCCGGACGGTCCCAGGACGGGGTGGAGTAGGCCGTGTCGTAATAGGTCCGATCAAAGGTATCCATCCCGTAAAGGCCGTATGACATAAGGTCGTAATGGCCCAGCCCGAAGTTGGTCAGGGTGCTGTCATAGAAATCCGGCAACCCCAGTATGTGCCCGAACTCGTGGGCCACCGTACCCAGGGACCATTGGAGGCTGCCGACATGGGCTTCGGCCCCGGCACTCCTGTCGACAGGATCCCTTTCCGGCACCATGGCCCAGTCCCTGACCGCGGTCCCCTCCACGCTCACCCAATCGGTCCCGAAGGAATCGTAGTGACTGATCATGTGATCGTAATATTCAGGTGTACCAAAGTATTCAGCGGCAGGCCCTGCGTGGACGACGACCAGGGCATCTACGACACCGTCATCGTCGATGCCGCCCGGAATCCCATCCGGACCGTCGTTATCGAAGAGGGAATAGTCTATGACGGTGTCTGCCAGGTCCAGGGCGTCTGTTACCATCTCCTTGTATCGCCCGAGACCGGCATTGTTGTTGATGTAATACTCGTAGGACCTGGCACCAGCGGCCATATCGATAGTAAAGATGCTGCTGCTGTCGCCGGCGATGACAAGCTTTCCACCAGAAACCTCACGGTAATAATCGGCCAGTGTATTGTCGATCACCCCGGGAGTGTCTGAAAAGATAAAGGCGGGATAGTTTGAGATATTGGTGGATGAAAAGGCGTTATCGGAAAAGGACAGGAGAAGGAAAAGGGGTTTTATCCGGGTACTGGATCCGTAGCCGGGGATCGGGACCGCGCTCAAGGGCATGATCCCGACACCTCCCCGACCAGGGCTGACTGGTTTGATCTTTCCCTTACCCCGGTTGGGTTTCCGGACGGGCTTGTCAAGGCTTGGAGGGCGCTTTCCTGCCAGGGGGTCGCCAAGTTAAGGACGAGCCGGAGGAGCAGCCTGGACGGTTATCGGCAGGTGAAAAGCAGCCAGAAAAACACCTGCGGCTATTATTACCGACAATTGTCTGAATAATTTCCCTGCATTTCCTGTCTTCTGAACGATTTTCATGGTCATGACAATAACATATTACGTATTAATCCAGCATCAAGTTGCATGCGCTATTAATTTAGTCAATAACTGGTGTCAGGGCACCTTTCCCGAAAACCTTCCCTTCAGCGTTCCAGCGCTACAACGCCATATCTCACGCCCGCTCCTTTCCCCCTTCGCTGAAGCTACGGCGGACAGGTCAGTCGCTTAAGCCGCCAGGAACGCCAAGAAAAACCATAAACTGAATTCAGGGTACAAACTCCGTCATATGACCCTGCATCTCCAAGGTTACTTCCGGGCTCTTGGGCCATACGGCAAGAAAAACCCT
The DNA here is from genome assembly GCA_029210545.1 of bacterium. Taxonomy (NCBI): domain Bacteria; species bacterium. Next base: position 896 of record JARGFV010000121.1, on the reverse strand, counting down.
TCTCTATCAACATGTTTTAGCTGCTGTTTTTGTGAGGTTCTCTGTGTCTGGATCCTAGTCTCCCCTTGGCGTTCTTGGCCTGCCCTGAGCCTGTCGAAGGGCGTGCTTGGCGGTTAAACCCGGGCTCTTGGGCCATACGGCATAGCAAAGGGCCCCGAAGGGCCCTTTCCACAAGCGGGTACAGCGGCGTTAAGCCGCTGTTATTTTGAGTTTTTTAGTCTCACACCCTTAGCAGGGGTGAACGGAAGAGGAACCAACGACTTTCGGTGCGATATAGCGACGTTTCATAATTTTCCTCCAGTAATAATTTTTCCTACGGTAAAATTAATCCAAAATCCAAAGTCCAAGGTTACTGTAAATGTCATCGCGAGGCTGTTACCTGTGCCGACGCGATCTCATGTTTACCGAGATTGCTTCACCCAGTTACGGTTCGCAATGACAATCGCTACATTTCCCCGATACGTGAGCCCGTCCCTTGCGGCCGCGTTCTCCCCCCTACCCCCTTACGCCCTTACTCCCATACCTTTTTTACCCGCGTCTCCGTGCTTGCCACGCCGAAGCTGGTCGGTGGGCGTTAGCGAAGGCGGGTCCCCGTGCTTGCCACGCCGAAGCTGGTCGGTGGGCGTTAGCGAAGGCGGGTCTCCGTGCTTGCCACGCCGAAGCTGGTCGGTGGGCGTTAGCGAAGGCGGGTCTCCGCGTCCTATTCGGCTACCTCTAATACATATCCTAAAGTGTCGCCGTAATAGACTCTGTCCCGTTCCTCGGCCATGAAGGTGGACACGATACCGTCACGGGGAGCGACGACAGTGTAGATGGTCCCGGCCCGATCCTCAAGGGTCACCAGGGGCTGGCCCTCGACCACCTCGTCGCCTGGTTTAACCAGCCACTCGGCTACA
>JARGFV010000120.1 GCA_029210545.1 bacterium | reverse complement strand
CAATGACTTACGGTGTGAGTCATTGATTTGGGCGCCCCGCGCGGGGCGCGTTGATGGACTTTTTGCGAGTCCATCAATATTCCTTATTCCGATTCTAGATCTCCCTCCCCACTGCATTCGCCACCTTCTCCAGGGCAGCCATGAGAGCCTCGAACTTTTTCGGCTTGAGCGATTGGGGACCGTCGCAAAGGGCGAGTTCCGGCTCCGGGTGCACCTCCACCATGATCCCGTCCGCCCCGGCAGCAATGGAAGCCAGGGAAAGGGAGTGAACGTACTGCCAGTGCCCCGCCGCGTGAGACGGGTCCACGATGACCGGCAGATGGGTCCTTTCCCGGAGCACCGGAACAGCGCTCAGGTCCAGGGTGTTGCGGGTAGCGGTCTCGAAGGTCCTGATCCCCCGTTCGCACAGGATGACCCTGCTGTTGCCCGCCGACAGGATGTACTCGGCCGACATCAGGAACTCGTCGATGGTGGTCATCATGCCGCGCTTGAGCAGGATGGGGTTGTCCACTCCCCCGAGACGTTTCAAGAGCGCGAAGTTCTGGACGTTCCTCGCTCCGATCTGGAGGATATCCACGTATCCGGCCACAAGGTCCACATCGCCGGGGTTCACGACCTCGGTGACAGTGGGGATGTCCGCGGCTTCACTGGCTTCGGCGAGGAGCCTGAGCCCCTCTTCTTCCAGCCCCTGGAACGCGTAGGGGGAGGTACGCGGCTTGAACGCCCCGCCGCGCAGGATGCTGGCCCCCGCCTTTTTCACAATCAGGGCGGTTTCCACGAGGCTTTCCCTGCTTTCCACGCTGCAAGGCCCGGCGATGACGGTGATCCTCGGTCCGCCGACCACAACCCCCCTGGCGACCTCGAAGGAGCTCCGCTCCCCGACCCCCTGGTCCTTGACCTCGATGCTGGCCAGCTTGTACGGGCGCAGTATCGGAACGACCCGTTCCACACCGGGCAGGGACTCCAGATACTGGAGACGGGCTTTGCCCCGTTCGTCTCCAATGGCGCCGATGACGTTCCGGGTCTCTCCGTGGATGACGTGGGGCGTGTAACCCAACTCCTCGATCCTGTGGATGACCTCTTCGAGCTGCTCCGTGGAAGCTCCGGCGTTCATAACGATGATCATGGGGAAACTCCGTTTCCAGTTAACGGTTTACAGTACACGGTTTACAGTTACTTCCGAATACCGCTCGAAATCTCGCTGTTAGCGTTTTATCTGGCACAAATAACTTTGACAGGGTCGCAAAAAGTCCAATCCGGGACTTTTCGCGAGTCCATCAACTTTCATCCAACATTTTCGGGCCGGTGTCAACCGGCCCGAAATAACGCTCTCACTGTACACTGTATACTGTTCACTGTGAACTCATCTACAGATGCCCCCCATCCTTCAGGATCCGGACCAGGGGTCCTGTCCTGGAAAGGCTGTCGAAGATGAGGGAGGAAGAGATGGTGGCTGTGCTCACGGCATCCACCTCGGGGTCAAAGGCCCGTTCCTTGAGCACGGACTGGCCCAGCAGCCTTTTTCGCATCCAGTCGATCTCCTCGGCCGTCCACTCCTTGTTCCAGTATTTGGTCACGCTGATGGAATCAAAATCCACTACCTGTCCCCCCAAACTGACGGTGAGGATGAAGTGGATCGGGTGACAGACGTCGCACACCGGAAGCCGGCTGATCACCCTGGAGAACACTTTTCCCCGACCGCTCTCGCCCACATACACCTTGCCGCCATCCGGAAGATCCACCGTGTAAAGGCCTACCGATCCGTAGCCGGCTCTCTCCATGCACTGAAGGACCAGTTCCTCGATCCTGGCATCTGTGAGGTCCGGCTTGAGTTCTTTCTCCACCCAGGCGGCCAGCTCGACGGGTTGGGCACTGGCGATCAACTGCTCCACATCGCCCTCCGCCACTTCCCGCACCTCCCGGACGAACTCCCCGGCGGAATCCAGCACGCCGAAATGGGCTCCCATGAGCATCATCCCCTCCTTCGTGCGGCGCAGGATCATCGTGTAGGGCGTACCGCCCGGATTGCCGAGGGCGTCGAGGAGACTGAACTTCGGATCCGGGACCAGCGGGAACTGTACCCCGAACTCACGGCTGAAATCATCCACCGTTTTCTGGTTGTTCCCGACACCGACACCTAAAAACCTGACCCTGGTGGACAGAAACGGGTCGGAGGCCACCAGTTCATAAGCCCTGTTTATAATGGGCGCCCCCTGCTGGCAGCCGTAGCAGAACCGGTTGAAAAGTTCCACAACGAGGATATCGCCCCAGACGTCCTGTGCCAGGAAGTGCCCCTTTCCGGAGATCTCCTCGGCCACTCCCAGATAGGCAGCGTCCCCGGTGGACAGGGAAGTGACAAAACGAAAATCGGGCAAGAAGTCCCCCGGCGACACGATATCTTTCGCGGCATCCGATGGGGCAGCCGCGACAAGCATAAAAACGATCAACCAGGCCGCTTTTCTTTTCATTGTTGGCTCCTTGAAACCAGTTCGATATTCAAAATTCAAAAAGACTTGTCACTGCGAGGTGGTATTTGACCGAAGCAGTCTCAGGCTTTTCCATCATTTCCTGAGATCGCTTCGCTTTATTAACTGCTCGCGATGACGATCGTTTTTTCCAAACTCTAGACCCTAGACTCCAGACCCTAGACACTGCAAGCGGCGCTCTCATCATTTCTTCGAAATTTTCAGCGCCGCTTGCTCCGTTTTCATGTCCACCACAGGAACCTGGACCTTGCCTTCACCGAGGAGCAGGTCGGCCAGGTGCTGTGAGAAGGAACGGTAACGCAGCACGGCAGTGATGGAAAGCTCCCCCTTCTTCAGGTTGCCAGGCATCAGGAAGGTATATGTGCTGGTGTCTGACCCCTTGGGGGGGATCACCCGGACCTCTGAAAAGTAGGAGATCGCCCACGGCTTGTGGGTCACGTTGCCTTCCTTGTCAACGGCCACGGTGTGAAAAATATTGGCCTCGGGATCAATGGCGCCATGGTCGTCGACGGCCCCCGAGCGCATGAGGACGTTGCCCCCCGGGTCTGTGACCGTGACATCCAGCCACATCTGGCGGACCTCTGTAAGGCTCGTGGGAAGGTTATGCCCGGCTCCCACGTTGACAACCTCCACCTTGAACCTGACCAACTGCCCCGTGATTGCCTTTTCAGGAAGATGGATCTTCAGTTCGGCCGCGCTTTTGAGCCTCTCCCTGGCTATCCCGGCGTGTTTATCCGCTCCCAGCAGAGCCAGAACAGCAAAGTTGCCGCCAACAAATTCGTGGGTATAGACCGTGTCCCTGTCCGGTCCCAGAGGGGAAGCCTTGCCCGGATTCACCGGTTTTTTCATGGTCCTGGCAGCCTCGATGGCCTTTTCCAGCGGCATCATGTGGCAGTCCTGGCAGACGATCCCCTCCCGGGCGTAGACAGACTGTTTCCATTCATCGTAGGTCCGCTCGATGGGAAAGTTGGTCACCGGATGGAAAACGTGGTGGCAGGAGCCGCAGAATTCGGCCGAGGTATGAAGCTCCGAGTAAGCCGTGTCGTGACCGGGGGAATCGGATTCCCGGTAAGGGCCCCTCTTGACGTCACCCGGATCCATGATGAGGGATCCGTTCATGGGCTGTGCCGCAGGGGTGTCCCTCCAGGTGGATTCGGATACCGTGTGGCAGAAATCACACTGAACGCCCTTTTCCGCCAGCGGGCCAGCGACGAAGCGCCCCTTGTCCGGGTCGAAGACCACCTCCTCGGCCACCGTACCGATGGGCGAATGACACCCGGCACACAGGTTGCGGATGGCTCCGTCGGTCTCATCGTCCCCGACCTTCCAGAGTGCCTGAAACACCGGGTCGAGCCAGGAATTGGAGTGCATGGAGCCTTGCCACTGCTTGTAGATCTCCCCGTGGCATATCTTGCATTGTCCCGGGTCCTCGAACTCGGTGCTGGACACCGGGCCACCCGTTTTCGTATTGAAGAGGGATGGGAAGAAGGGAAACTTCTCCATGTCCACGGCAAACCCTCCACCTGTCATGAGTGTCGTCAGCAGCAGTGCCGATGCCAGGATGATCGTCGCTCTTTTCATGGTATCCTCCGTTTAAGATTGTTGGTGGGCTTTTATCGGAATTAAGTGAACCAATGTCCATAAACTAAAATTATAACAGTTATTTAAGCAAGTTTCAGCAGAAACACGAAATCCGGGATCTCGAAAATCAATCGAGATTCCGGGGAATCAAGGCAGAAGTTAAAGTATGCGAGTCAGTGAAAATATATGATAAAGTGAAAAGAATAATCTGGGGACTTGCCGAAAAAACATATAAAACCTTTTCCATATAGTTTCCCGGAACATGTTATCTTTGTGTCCTGAACGCTGCTACTTGGAGACAAAAATGTTGGTTAAGCGTAGTTTTTTGATAGTCATCTCCTTTCTTTTCCTGGCCATACCGCCCACCCTGCAAGCAGATTATCTATATCCTGATTCGGCTGGCTTACAAACTCTCGCTATCATTGAACCCGTCACTCCTGACAGCCTGTTTCATACCTGGACAGGGGACATCGGCCGCACAGGGCTTTGGAATCTGGGTTCCGCCATCGATCTTTTCAGAAACACCGATAACAGTGACGACTGGGATGTTATCTTCAAGATCACTGGCGCGTACAGCCCCAGTCAGAACATCCTGACCGGAATTACGATCCCCTATATTGTCAGAGACCCGGAATTCAACGAATCCGACATGCTGGACCTTCGTGCTTTCGTGCGCGGTGAGATAGCAAGATCCGGTTTTGCAGGGGAACTTTCGGTTATCCTTCCCACGGCGGATGAAGGCACCCTGTTTCCTTTTACACTTAACACCACCGTCCCGGGCCTGCGATTGGCTTACTCCAGCGGATCAGAAGAGCTGACTTTCGGTGTAAACCTCGGCTATCAAAAATACCTCAAATCTGTGAGCGGAGAGGATTCGGATCTGCTCTACGGGTTATGGTTTGAGAAATCCTTGAGAGAAACGTGGGATCTAGTGGCAGAGGTTTCAGGGTCGACCCATACCCATTCCGGAGCTCTCGGGGATGACAAGGTTACCGAAGGCAACGCCCTGGTTGGGGTCCGAAAATCCTCGCCGAAGGGTTTACAGTGGGGTTTTGCAGCAGGGGTTGGCCTGGCTGACAGCGTCTACGACCTGAGAGCGACGACCACAGCGACGATCGTGTTCAGTGACGGCAAGGGGCCCAAAAGGGTCGACAAGAAGGTCAAAAAGAAAAAGGCCGTAAAAACAAAACGTGCCGTGTCACCAACGCCTGGCACTATTGTAGTGGTCATGATCGCGGAAGGGGTCACGGATTCAGCAACTGAAAAAAGCGTCACCAAGGCTCTTCAGAAAAAGAGCTATGCTACAGGTATGGATCCTGATCCCGGGATCAAGGGGAAGGGAAAAAACATCCTGTATTATACGCCCGGCATGCAGGAACAGGCCATCAGTGTGTCGAGGGTGCTGGTCTTCGGTGGTCACCTCAAGGACCTGCAGATCGAGGAAACCGGGAAACCGCTGGGCCAAAACAGCCTTCTCCTGGTGCTTGGCGGGGCCCGGTAAGCATCGGGAAGGACAGGGTCAAAATACAGGTCCCGGAGGTTTTTCCGCGGTTCCCTGCGGGTGAGCGCAGCCCTGCGTCAAGGCTTTTCCTCCATGATATTGCAGCGGCGTATCGTTCAGCCCGCTGATCGCCATTAATGTTCCTGTTCCCATTCCTGTCCCTGTCACTATTACCGGGATCGAGACTATGACCGAGACCGACCTTAGGCATCTTCCTTTCATGCTCATGTCCGACGGGGACGGACAGGTCTTCGAGCATCCTCATCTCAGGATGGCGGGATCGAGCGGCCGGAAGCACCGGCCCCCGGCTGCCGGGGAGCTCATTCCCCTGCCTTACGGCTCTGACCTCCACACCCTGCCCGGCCGCCGCCCGGTGGGGATCGATCCCGACACCGGCATCATCGAAACCGTCAGGTCATTTCAGGGTGAGCCTATTTTTGCCGTATCGGCATTCCTTGCTCCGGCTCACACGGTCCTGCTGTGGTCTGCCTTCGAAAAGGAAAAGGTGGCACCGGTTCTGCCCTTGTACGCCTACGCCGCAGCAGGTTGGAAAGATGAAGGTTTTGTAGCAGCCGGGATCCGTATCGATCCCGACATTAGGCAGGATCTTGACAACTTCCCGACCGATGGTGAGGAAGACGAGGCCGCACGCCAGAGGGTCCGATCCAACCCTGACAACCGACTCATTGCCCACCTGGCCCGCTGCTGCACAGTTTACCGCTGTCCGGCCGCTCGCAACCTGTTCCTGGGCCGGTACGAGGCCCCTCTGCCAACCTCCAGGGGATGCAACGCCCGATGTATCGGCTGCATCTCCCTCCAGGAGGGTTCCTCTGTCCCGTGCACCCAGGACCGCATCGATTTCATTCCTACCCCGGAAGAGGTAGCCCAGGTCGCCGTCAGGCATATCGAAACGGCCAGTGAAGCAGTCGTTAGTTTCGGACAGGGGTGTGAGGGAGAGCCCCTGACCAACTGGAAACTCCTGGAGCGATCCATCGCCTTTATCCGGGAAAAAACGGACAAGGGGACGATCAACCTGAACACCAACGCCAGCGATCCGAAGGCCCTCGAGGCCCTTTTTGCCGCCGGGCTGGACAGTATCCGGGTGAGCATGAACTCAGCCCGGCCGGAGCTTTACGAGGCGTACTTCAGGCCGGTGGGGTACCGGTTTGAGGATGTTGTCAAGAGCATGGAGGTTGCCAGGGAGTATGACCGGTTTGTCTCTGTGAACTATTTCGTATTCCCCGGTGTCACGGACCAGCGAGCCGAGATCGAGGCCATGACCAGCCTCATGGGGCGGGGGAAGGTCTCCATGATCCAGTGGAGGAACCTCAATATCGACCCGGACCTGTACATGGAGTGCCTGGAAGGGTCGGGAACGTTCAGCGGCGGAACGGCCGGCGGTGTGCGGCAGGCCATGGGGGAGCTTCAGAAGCGGTTCCCGGATCTGAGGTATGGATATTTCAATCCATCCCTCAGGAAATAACATGGACTCACACACATGTTATTTCTTAAGGCTATTCCTTTAAACCGCCCCCTTAAATCCGCGGCCATTGGCGCGCCAGGCAATTTGAACGGTTTCAGCAGCAGTTTGAACCGTTCCAGCTCTTTGAAAAAAAGC
>JARGFV010000119.1 GCA_029210545.1 bacterium | reverse complement strand
TGACGAAGTCGGACACGAAGAAAGGCAGGAACTGGGGTAATGCTTGTCTTCGCGAGCTAATGCCCGGGCGAAGCGATCCCGGTTCCTGTAAAGGCGGCAAGAGCGGATTCACCACAGAGCTCATCACGCCTCTGGCGTGACAGGCGTCGGATACGGAGGAAGGCTGAATCTGGGGTAAGGCCCGGTTCCTGTAAAAGCGGTAAGAGCCATCTAACCATCCGTCTTCGCTAAAGCTACGACGTGACAGGCAGGGTGACGCCAGTCTTCGCCAAGGCTTCGACTCGGCAAGCAGGGTAAGGCGAAGGACCTGAGGGGAAGGCGCGGTTCCTGTGAAAGCGGAGTTTAATCCAACACGAAGGTCACAAAGTAACACGAAGGAAGGCGAAATTCCTCATTCTTCCTCCCCATGCCAATAGCCCCTTTCCTTATTCTCCCTCTCCCCGCCGAGGGAGAGGGCCGGGGTGATGGGGGAAAAGGAGCGTGTGTGCATGGGAGCATGGGGGAAAAGCCGAGGGGGCGAAAAGACTGTCCTGGAATAGTCTAGTTCACTATTCTTCCTCTCCCCTGGGGGGAGAGGACCGAGGTGAGGGGGAGGTAGCGAAGGAAGGATCCTGGGAAAACAGGTCCAGGACCGCAGCCTAGGAGTCTGTCGGAGAACCTGCCTGTCTGGTTAGACAGGCAGGGCACAGACTCCCAGATATATTTTGTCGGCCCATTGTACTATGATGTCATGGAAAAACATATAATTCTGAAGAAGTTAGCCCTCAGAATTATATGTCTTGAACGGATTTACGCATCCTATGACGGTTCGGCCGGCGGGCAGCCACCCTACGATCCCCAGATGATGGTGAGCTTGCTGCTTTACGCCATCAAATCCGGACTATTTCCCGTTTTTCAGGCGCATGGTCCGGAAAATATATGATCCAGGTCCTAAAAAAGACCACGGCCGACAAACTTTTACGCAGCGTGTCAGGGTTTTCCGACACGCTGCTAGATCTTCCTTTGCGCTTCGTGCTTTGCGCTTTGCACCCACAGCATGATCAGCAGGACTTGATCATGCTGCGAGTTGCTATAATTCATGGATGGTGTTATCAGAATCCGAAAACCTGCTGGAAAACCCCTGGCAGGTTCCCATATCATTTGCGAGGGGGTAAAAATGTCCCGCAAGACCAAGGATCCCAAGACCGGAAAGGGGCACGAGCCCCGCAGGAATTATGGCCTGGAGCTGAGACTGCGCAACCAGGGTCTCATCGGTGTCGACAGCAAGGTCCCGCTCAAAGACGCTTCCGCGCTGAGCCTGCTCTACACGCCGGGCGTGGCAGCTCCCTGCCTTGAGATCGCCGCCAATCCGATCCGCTCCTTCGACCTGACGTGCCGTGGAAACACGATCGCCGTCATCAGTGACGGTTCCTCGGTATACGGGCTCGGCAGCACGGGGCCGGAGTCGGCCCTCGCCATGCTGGAGGGGCGTTCGGTCTTCTTCAAAACCTTTGCGGGGGTGGACGCCATGCCCATCGCGCTGAACACCCAGGATACGGACGAGATCGTGGAAATATGCCACCGTCTCACCACCAACTTCGGAGGGATCGTTTTAGAGGACATCGCGGCGCCCAAATGCTTCACCCTGGAGAACAACCTCAAAAAGGCGACGCGGATCCCGGTGATGCACAACGATCAGCACGGCGGGGCCGTGGCTGTGTACGCTGCCTTGATCAACGCGCTGAAGGTCGTCGGAAAGCGCCTTGACAGGTGCAGGATCATCATCTCCGGAGCTGGAGCCGCCGGCATCGGGACGGCCAGCCTTCTTCTCGCGGCGGGCGCCAAGCATATCGTCCTTTGCGACCGGTACGGCTCTATTTACCGCTATCGGACCATGCCTCTTAACTGGGCCAAATCGGAGATCTCCCTCCAGACCAACATCGAAAGAAAAAGCGGAAGCCTCAAGGACATGATGGAAGGCGCTGACGTTTTCATCGGGTTTTCGGCTCCGGGGATCGTCTCGGGCGAGATGGTAAAGAGCATGGCAAAAGGAGCCGTCGTCTTCGCCCTGGCTAACCCCGTGCCTGAGATCATGCCCGACGAGGCGTTAAAGGCCGGGGCCGCTGTCGTCGGTTCGGGCCGCTCCGATTTCCCCAACGAGATCAACTCCGCTTACGTTGCCCCCGGGATCTTCCGCGGTCTCCTGGACGTGAGGGCCTGGAGGATCACCGACGCCACCTACCTGGCAGCTGCGGAGACCATCGCCTCAATGGTACCGGAGGGGAATCTCAACCCGACCAACCTTGTGCCTCCTATCTTTGATTTCCAGGTGGCAGCCAGCATAGCCAGGGTCGTCGCCGAGACTGCCATCCTGCGAGGTGACGCGAGGGTGGAGGTCTCACCGGACGAGGTTGAAGCGAAGACCCGGAAGATCGTCTACGAGAACGAGTACACCGTCCTTCCGGCTCCTCCGCCGAGGAAGAAGAAGATGGATGTCATGGAGGAGTCCATCGACCTCCACCACCGGTACCAGGGAGTCCTGGAGATCAAGGTGAAAGTGCCCATCCGGGACGAGTACATCCTCAACCGCCTCTACCTTCCCCCCGAGGCTGCCGAGGCGAGCATCGTGCTGTCAAAGCACCCGGAGCAGGTCTACGACCTGACATGCAAGGCCAACCTGGTGGCGATCGTCTCCGACGGCAGCGCCGTGCTGGGCCTCGGCAACATCGGGCCGCGGGCCGCCCTGCCGGTCATGGAGGGCAAGGCCATCCTGTTCAAGACCTTCGCGGGGGTGGAGGCGTTCCCGATCTGCATCTGCACCCAGGACGTGGATGAGATCGTGGAACTGGTCAAGGCGATCTCACCCACCTTCGGCGGTGTGAACCTGGAGGACATCTCGGCGCCCCGATGCTTCGAGATAGAAGAGCGCCTCAAGAAAGAGACCAATATCCCCATCTTCCACGACGACCAGCACGGTACGGCGGTCGTGGCCCTGGCCGGTCTCATCAACGCCCTGAAGATCGTCGGCAAGAACATGGCCGACGTGAAGATCGTCATGAACGGGGCCGGTGCTTCCGCCATCGCCACGGCAAAGCTCCTCATGACGGCCGGTGCGAAGAATTTTATCCTCTGTGACACCACCGGGGCCATCTACAAGGGCCGCAAGGAACGGATGAACCGCATCAAGGAGGATATGGCCGAGATCACCAACATCGACCAGGCCAAAGGTTCCATCGAGGATGTCATCAAGGGTGCCGACGTGTTCTTCGGGCTTTCCGCCCCGAACACGGTGACCAAGGCCATGGTCAAGTCCATGGCCAAGGACCCCATCGTCTTCGCCATGGCCAATCCGACCCCCGAGATCATGCCGGCCGATGCCCACGCCGCCGGCGCCGCCGTCGTCGCCACGGGCCGCTCGGACTTCCCCAACCAGGTCAACAACTGCCTGGCCTTCCCCGGCATCTTCCGCGGGGCCCTGGACGTCCGGGCGACCGACATCACTGAGAACATGAAGATAGCCGCCGCCCACGCCATCGCCGACTTCATCGACGACAAGAACGTGAGGCCGGACTATATCATCCCTGACGCAATGAACTTCAAGGTACCTCCCCGGGTAGCCGCGGCGGTGGCCCAGGCTGCCATCAACGACGGTGTCGCCCGGATAAAGGTTTCCCCCGAGGAGATCGCCGCCAAGACCACCGAGTATCTGTACGAGGGGCATCTCCGCCACCTCAAGGGGAAACTGGAATCGACAAGCTAGCGTGCCGGATCACGTGATTGACACACAGTACAAGCCCCTGAGCAAGAGCGCCCGGGATCAGATCCGGAGGATCGTGGGGCCCGACCACTGTTCGGACAGCTCCGAAGACCTGGTGCTGTACGCCTACGACGCCATGAACCGCAGGTTCCCCCCCGAGATGGTGGCCCATCCCGAGAATGCGCGCCAGGTTTCGGCCATCGTCAAGCTGGCCAACCGGGAAATGTTTCCCGTCATCCCGCGAGGGGGAGGGACCGGTTTTACAGGAGGCTCCCTGGCGGTCGAGGGCGGAGTCGTGCTCACCACCAGCCGCATGAACCGCATCGTCGAGGTGGACCCCGATAACATGTCCGCCTGGGTAGAGCCCGGGGTGATCAACGGCGATCTCCAGAAGGCTGTCCTGGAAAAGGATCTCTTCTTCCCCCCTGACCCTTCCAGCATGGACTTTTCCACCATCGGGGGCAACGTCGCGGAAAACGCCGGCGGTCCCAGGGCGGTCAAGTACGGGGTGACCAGGGATTACGTCATGGCTCTCGAAGTGGTCATGCCGGACGGCCGCATCGTGCGCACAGGTTCGGAGGCCATCAAGAGCGTCACCGGCTACGACCTTACCCGCCTCCTTGTCGGTTCCGAAGGCACGCTGGGGTTCATCACGAAGATCCTCGTAAGGCTGCTGCCCAGACCCGAAGCAGTCGTGACCCTTCTCACCGCTTTTCCGGACGTTTCCACCGCTTCGCGGGCCGTGGCCCGGATCATGGCGAGCCGCATCATCCCGTCCACTCTCGAGTTCATGGACCGCAGCGCCATCGACTGCGTCAAGGGGTCCATCAGCGAGGAACTTTCAAAAGGGGCGTCCGCCCTCCTGCTGGTGGAGGTGGATGGGGATGAGCTTGGCGCCGGGAGGCAGGCTGAAAGGCTTACGGAAGTCTGTAAGAGGTCCGGTGCCCTGTACGTCAAAAGAGCCCAGACGCCGGAGGAGCGCGAGGGACTCTGGAAGGTCAGGAGGTCCCTTTCTCCCGCCATCATGAAAATACGCCCCCTGAAGATCAACGAAGACGTCTCCGTTCCCAGGATGAAAATCCCGGAACTCATCATCGGGATCGAGGAGATCGCCAGGCAGCATGACGTCATGGTGGTCAACTTCGGCCATGCCGGTGACGGGAACGTCCACGTCAACATCCTGGTTGACCCGGACGACAAGGACGAGCGCAAAAGGGCCGAGGAGGCGGTGAAGGACCTCTTTCAGCTCACAGTGGACCTCGGAGGCTCCCTTACCGGCGAACACGGTATCGGGATCGCCAAGGCGCCCTACCTGGGCATGGAGATAGACGACAACCTCATCCACGTCATGCGGACCATCAAGCGCGCGCTGGATCCGAACAATGTCATGAACCCTTCCAAAACCTTCGACTACAGGGGAAACAGCGGGTAGTGGAAAGATGAGGGACAAGATGCCTGACAGGGGCCCGAGGAGCGAGCGGGACTGCGTCAAGTGCGGGAGCTGTTTCCCCGTCTGTCCTGTCTACGAGGCGGGGGGCCTCGAATCCTTTTCACCCAGGGGCAAGATGGCCCTCATCGAATCGGTCCACCTGGGGCAGCTGGGCGAGACGGACAGGTACCGGGAGTACATCGGGACCTGTCTCCTGTGCGGTGCGTGCGAGGAGGCGTGCCCCAACGAGGTGCCGACCTTGCCGGTGATGCTCAAGGCACGGGAGGCGATGACCTCACATGCCGGCCTCAGGTTCGGCAAGGGGATCATCCTCAATCACCTGCTGGGAGCGGCACGGACATTCCGGGTCGCCATGCGGACCGGGTGGTTCTTCCAGAAATTCCTTTTCCACCGGATCCCTGAGGACAGCGGCCTCAGGCGCCGGTTCCCCCTGCCCCTCATCGCCCGGGACCGGACCGTCCCCCCGGTGGCCAGGTACTTTTTCACCGAACTGTTCCAGGAACTTGTGAGGGAGGGGTACGGCCCCCGCGTGGGGATCTTCGGCGGGTGCATGGTCAACTACTTCTACCCCGAGATCGGCGAGACGATGGTCAACATCCTGGGCTCCCTGGGAACGACAGTCGTTGTCCCCGAGGGCCAGGTCTGCTGCGGGATGCCGGCCCTGACCGGGGGGGCCAGGGAAACCGTCGGCGAGCTGGCCGTGAAAAACCTGGAGGCGTTCGAGAAACACGATCTCGACTTCATCGTCACCGGGTGCGCTTCGTGCGGGGGGAACCTGAAGCATAATTACCTGGAATTCCTGAAAGAGGCAGGTATCCTGGAGGCCAGGGCCAGGGCTTTCGTGGAAAAAGTATATGACATCAACTCTTTCCTGACCCGTTCAGGTCTGGCGGCCCACTTCAGGGATACGGAGGTCCAGGTTGAAAGGGAGCCCCTGAGGGTCACCTACCATCATCCGTGCCACCTGGCGCGTCTCCAGGGGATCCGGGAGGCGCCCATACGCCTCATCGAATCGCTGCCGGGGGTCCAGTACGTCCCCATGGTCGACGCCGAACGATGCTGCGGCATGGGCGGTTCTTTCAGCATCGAGCATTACGACCTTGCCAGGAAGGTCAATGACAATAAAATTGACCGCATCGTCGAAACGGGAGCCGAGGCGGTGGTGACCTCGTGCCCGGCATGCATCATGCACATCCGGGATGGCCTGCGCAGGAGGGGGATGGAGGCCATCGAGGTCCTCCACGTCACGGAGCTTATCGCCCGCAGGATGAGAGTGATATCCGAACTGAAGGCGCGCAGCGGAGACGTGCCGGTCGAGCGCATTACAAAAGCCGCAGGGTAGCGGCTTTTGAGGTTCACGGTTTACAGTTTACGGTTCACTGTTAAATCGCGGTTGAACATGTTGCATAAGCTCCTGGAACTCACTGTAAACAGTGAACTGACAGCCGAAAACTCAGCGGTAACCACATCAACTTGACAAACGTTACCGCTGATGTTATCAACCTAACTTCTTTGTTGCGGGGTGGAGCAGTCCGGTAGCTCGTTGGGCTCATAACCCAAAGGTCACAGGTTCAAATCCTGTCCCCGCTACCAAAAAAATAAAAGACCCAGGCCAGCGCCTGGGTCTTTTTATTTTTTTGCCACGGCGAAGCCGAAGGCGAAGACGGGCGCGAATGCAAAACCGCGGCTAAGGCCGCGATTGTCATTGCGAGGAGTCCCGCCTGAAGCGGGATGACGCGGCAATCGCAGGCCTTGTGGCGCAAAAGCCTGGATTTAACCACAGAGCCACCCTTCGACATGCTCAGGGCAGACGGAGAAAATCGGAGAAAGGCATAAATGCGGGGGAAGGCGAAGGTCCTGTAAAGGCGGCGGATTTAACAGGGATGAAGGGGATGGAAGGGGATAAGAAAAGGCTGCCCGCCTGCCCCGAGCATAGTTGAGGGGTCATTCCGGACAGCACGCCCCCGGCGTGATGAGCCGGAATCCAGCCTTGTCTGTCATTGCGAACCCTAAAATAGTCCAGTTCCTTAATCTTCCTCCCCTCATGTAGGCTCCCTTCCTTATCCTTCCTCCCCATGCCAATAGCCCCTTTCCTTATTCTCCCTCTCCCCTCCG
>JARGFV010000118.1 GCA_029210545.1 bacterium | reverse complement strand
AGGAAAGGGAAAACGACGCTTTTCCCTTTCCGTGGAGCGAAAAGTCCCGGATTGGACTTTTTGCGACTCTATCAAAGTATACAGAAAAAACTTTTTGACTGTGAACTGTCTACTGTAAACCGTGAACAGAAATTTGGGATTCTTGAATATCAGGAATCCCAAATTTCTTTTTTCCCCTTCCCCAGGTAGGCCCGCTGGACTTCCGGGTTGCTCAGGAGCCGCTCGGCCTTGTCCTGGAGGACCACAGAACCTGTCTCTATGACATACCCCCTGTCCGCAAGGGCCAGGGCGGCACGGGCGTTCTGCTCCACCAGCAGCACGGTCACGCCCTTGTCCCGAAGGCCCGCGATGGTGCGGAAGATCCCGGCAGCGATGATGGGTGCCAGACCCAGGGAGGGCTCGTCAAGGAGGATCAGCCGGGGATTGGCCATGAGAGCGCGGCCCAGGGCCAGCATCTGCTGTTCTCCCCCGCTCAGCATCCCTGCCATCTGCTCCGACCGTTGCCGCAGTACGGGAAAAAGTTCGTAGATCTTTTCGAGATCCTCCTTGATCTCTTCCTTTTCCCTGGCCCGGTACCGGATGTAGGCGCCGAGACGCAGATTGTCCTCCACTGTCAGGGGTGAAAAGATCAGCCTCCCCTCAGGGACCTGGGATAGCCCGGCCTTGACGATCCGCTCGGGCGGGAGGTTCCCGATCTCCCTTTCACCCAGCTTGATACTTCCCTCGGCGATCTTGAGGATCCCGCTGACAGCGTTGATGAGAGTCGTTTTTCCGGCGCCGTTGGCGCCGATGAGCGCCACGATCTCCCCCTCGCCCACGTGGATGGACACGCCATGAAGGACCTGGATCCGGCCGTAATATGTGGTTATGTTGCGCACTTTTAACATAATGAAGTTAACGGTTTACAGTTTACTGTTTACGGTTAGATCGTAAGGGATCATTTTCCCCAGGTCACTGTGACCTGTTTACTCTTCTCCCAGATACGCCTTGAGCACTTTGTCGTCGTTTCTCACGAACTCGGGGTCACCTTCGGCGATCTTCTGTCCCTGGTCCAGAACGGTGACACGATCGGAAATGGCCATGACCAGGTCCATGTCGTGCTCCACCAGGAGGATGGTGATCCCGAGTTCCCTGATGCGGGAAATAAGGCCGGAAAGATCGGACGTTTCCCTAATGTTCAGACCGGCGGCCGGTTCGTCCAGCATGAGGAGTTCCGGTTTCATTGCCAGCCCCCTCGCGATCTCCAGGACCCGCTGACGTCCGAAGGGCAGGCTCCCGGCCACCAGCGATGCGTAATCCGCAAGAGCTGTGAACTCCAGGATCTCCATGGAACTGTCCCGGATCCGGCGCTCCTCCTTCCAGACCCATGGCGGTTTGAACGCCGAGGCGAAAAAGCCTCCCCGGGATCTCAGATGCATCCCAACCATAACGTTTTCCAGAACCGTCATGTCGGAAAAAAGCTGCAGGTTCTGGAAGGTGCGGGTCACACCCATGGACGCAATCCGGTGAGGAGCCAGCCTGGTGATGGGCGCACCGTTAAAGAAAACCTCCCCCGATGTCGGAGGAAGGATACCCGAAACCACGTTGAACAGGGTGGTCTTGCCGGCCCCGTTGGGCCCGATGACCGACTGGATAAGCCCCTCGCGGACCTCGAAATCCAACTCCTGGATAGCCCGTACGCCCCCGAAATACCGGCAAAGCCCCCTTGTTTCCATGAGCGCGCTCACGAGCGTTCCTCCCCGGGCCTGGAGGTTGGGGGAGCTTTCCGGGCAGCGTGCCACAGCCACTTGAACATATCCTCGATGCCGCGCAGCAGCCCCCTAGGCATGAAGATCATCACAACGATGAGGATGAAGCCGAATACCAGCGTTTCGTAGTTGTTGAACACAAACAGGAACTCGGGCAGGCTGGTGAGCAGCGCCGCCCCGAAGATGGCCCCCCAAAGGCTGCCAAGGCTGCCGGCAACCACCATGGTGACCAGCTTCACGGAGAACATGAAGGTAAAGGAGCTCGGGCTGATAAAGGTGATGTAGTGGGCGTAAAGCCATCCGGCGAGGGCCGCATAGAGGGCCGACAGGACGAAGATCCCCACCTTGTACCTCGCGATGTTGACACCGAGAACACCGGAAGCGGTCTCCGAACCGTGGATCGCCCGAAGCGCCCTGCCCACCCTGGACCGGACCACGTTGATGGAGAGCAGAAGCACCGCGAGGAGGAACGATACGGACAGGAAATACCATTCCCTGTCCGAGTCGAAGGTCACGCCGAAGATGTTCATCTCCTCGATCCCGGTGAGCCCGGAAGGACCGCCGGTGAGACTCCCCAGTTCGTTGAAAAAGATGAAGACGATGATCCCGAAACCCAGGGTCGCCATAGCCAGGTAATGTCCGTGGAGCTTGAGAGTGGGCACTCCGATGATCCAGGCGATGGCTGCCACGATGAGGAGGGCCGCTGCCAGGCCGGCCAGGGGCGGCCACTGCCAATGGGCGGAGAGAACGCCGGTAATGTATGCCCCCAGCCCGTAGAACGAGGCGTGCCCCAGGGAGATCTGCCCCGTGTAGCCCATCAGAAGGTCCAGTCCGAGGACGATGATGGAGTGGATGGCAATGACCACCAGCACCCCCAGGTAGTATTCGTTGGTGACCACCAGGGGTAATCCCATGATCAGGAGGGCGAATAACGCAAACCTGGCATATGGGTCCAGTATGAACCGGAGCAGCTTCACACCCGCTCCCCCCGGCCCTTGCCCAGGATACCCTGGGGCCGGAAGAACAGCATGAGGAGCAGGATCACGAAGGCGATGGCATCCTTGTACCCGCTGGAGATGAGACCCGCGCCAAGGGACTCCATGACCCCCAGTATCAGCCCACCCAGGACCACCCCGAAGGGATGTCCGAGCCCTCCGACGATAGCGGCGCAAAAACCTTTCAATCCCATCATGACGCCCATGTCGTAGGTCACCATGCTCATGGGCGCGATGATGATACCTGCTGCTGCCCCCACAGCCCCGGACAGGGCGAAGGAAAGCAGCACCATGTAGGGGGTGTCGATCCCCACCAGCCGGGCCGCCCGGGGCTGGAACGCCGAGGCCAGCATCGCCTTCCCGGTGATGGTGCGGTTCAGGAACTGTCTCAGGGCCACCACCACGGCAAACACCACGCCCATGACCCACAGGCTCTGCGGCTGGATGACCGCCCCGAAGAACGGGATAGGGTCTTCACCGCTGAAGGCAGCGATGGGATAGGGGTCCTTGCCCCAGATGAGGCTGGAAGCGCCCCGGATGAAGATGGAGGCCCCGATCGTGATGATGATCAGGGTGATGGGGCTGGGGTTCCTGATGGGCCTGATGGCGAGCATGTTGAGAAGCAGCCCCACGAACGCCACCAGGATGATAGACAGCAGGGCCGCGAACGGCACCGGCAGGCGCAGCACCTGCATCCCGAACACGGTGAACATCCCGCCGAGCATGACAAACTCGCCCTGGGCGAAGTTGATGATCTCGGTGGCGTTAAAGATGATGTTAAAACCGATCCCGATGAGCGCATAGGTACTGCCCACCGTGATCCCGGTAATAACGAATTGAAGTATCTGTTCGAGGCCCATATTTAAATCAGTCCAAAGTCCATCCACCTTCGCTGACAGCTTCCGACCAGCTTCACCCTTCGCATAAACCTCCTACGCTAAAGCTCCGAAGGTCAGGAGCTATGGGTGACAGGTCGGTGGGCAAAAAGGCCGAAGTCCAACGGGGACAAGCAACTGTCTAACTCTTGCCACGTTGAAGAGTTAAGGTCGAAGACAGGTTCAAGGAAAAGGGGGCCGTAAATCGGCCCCCTGAAGTATTAACGGGCACAGATTCCTGCAACTGATCCTAACCCTGCATACACTGCACCCTGCACTTTCTATTGCGCCAGGCTCCAGCCGCCGTTCTTGATCTCGACCATTCCGAACCCTTCCTTGGTCAGGCCGTTGTGGTCCTCGGCTGAGTAGTTGAAGATGCCGCCGGTCCCGACGAACCCGGTGATCTTCTCGATCTCGTCACGGATGCCGGCCCGGGTAACGTCCCCCGCCTTGGCGGCGTTCTCAATGGCCATGACGGCGATCTTGAAGGCGTCGTAAGCGTGGCCGCCGAAGGTGCTGACGGAATTCTTGCCGAATTTCCCCTCGTACGCCGCCTTGTACGCGGAAAGCACCGATTTCTGGGGATCGGAATCCGGGAGGCTGTCGATGACGATGAGCCTGCCCGCGGGCAGGAACGTCCCTTCCGCCGCGTCGCCCGCAAGTTCAATATACTTGGGAGAGGCGATGCCGTGGCTGTTGTAGAGCGGGATGGTCAGCCCCAGCTGTTTCCTGTTCTTGGCGATCACGGCCGGGCCGGGGAAGGTTCCCCAACAAACGATGGCCTCGGCATCGGTGCCCTTGATCTTGGTGAGTTGGGCGCTCATGTCGGTGTCATTACCGCCGTACCTCTCATCCGCGACAACGGTGAGACCGTAGTCGGGGGCCAGTCTCTGCAGCTCCACGCGCCCGGAGTCACCGTAGCCGTCGCTGACGGTGATGATGGAGACCTTCCTGATACCCTTGCTCTGGAGCGTCGCGTAGATCTTCTCCACTGCCATCGTGTCCGTCTGTGGTGTCTTGAAGACCCATTTCTTCACAGGCTGCACGATCTTCACCGAAGCGGCGCATGAGATCAGGGGGATCTTTGCCTTCTCGATGGGGGGGATGATGGCCATGGTGACCCCCGACGTCGTCGGGCCGATGATCACGTCCACCTCGTCCAGGCTGATGAGCTTTTTCACCGCGTTGTTGGCCTTGGTGGGGTCCGCCTCGGTGTCATACATGAACAGCTTGACCTGCTTCCCGTTGATCCCGCCGGCCGCGTTAAGCTCTTCCACGAGCATCTCGGTAGTGTTTTTCTCCGGAAGGCCCAGCGCTGAGGCAGGCCCCGTCGACGCATATATGGCACCGATCCTGTACTCATCGGCCGCCGGTGCCGTTGAAGCGAAAGTCAGGACCATTCCCATGACCATGGCAACTACCACAAGTCGTTTCATTTTAACTTCTCCTCTCCCCCCCGGGTTACGTTCATGCGGAAAACGCTGCTGACGGCCACGCACATGAATTGTGCCGTGCGCATGAGTTCAGAGCGCGTAAAGTTCCTCGGCGGATAGAACCTTGAAGTTGGCGCGGGGCAGGATCTCCATGGCCTTGTCCAGGTCGTCGAACCTGAAGATGAGGAGCGCGTGCCCGGACTTCCTGTAGGCGTACATGTATTCGATATTGATCTCGTTGACCTTGAGGATCTCGAGAAAGTCGGCCAATCCGCCAGGCCTGTCAGGAACATCGATGGCCAGGACGTCGTTCCGGCCCACAGTGAAGCCTTCCGCCTTCAGGGCAGCATGGGCCTTGTCGTTGTCGGAAACGATGATCCGTAAAATGCCGAAGTCGGCCGTGTCGGCAAGGGACAGGGCCAGGATGTTCACACCGGCCTCTCCCAGGACCCTGGTGATCTGTGCCAGGCGGCCGGTCTTGTTCTCCATAAATACCGAGATCTGCTCAACTTTCATAACAACCCCCAAAAAAATAGTTTTGAGTTTTGAGTTTCAGGTTTTGAGTTTAGAACACAATATAAAATATTTTTCGATGAGTTACACTACCTATTTCCCGATTTTGTATAGTGTTCCCAAGGATTCGGCATCCGGCATCTGGAATATGGAATTAACAGGGAAATCTCTAGATTTTCCTGTTATCGATCACACGCTTCGCCTTGCCCTCGAACCTCTCGATCGTCTTGGGCTCTACAAGGCGAACCTTCGCGGAGATGCCCAGCATATCCTTGATCTCCTTCTCAACACCTTTTTCCAGCTTTTCCAGCCCCTTGATCTCGTCTGTGAAAACGTCCTCGTTAACCTCGATCTGTACCTCCAGGGTATCCATGGTCCCTTCCCGGTCCACGATGAGCTGGTAATGGGGCTCCAGGCCTTCGATCTCCATGAGCAGGCTCTCGATCTGGCTCGGGAAGAGGTTGACTCCGCGGATGATGAGCATGTCGTCGGTGCGTCCTGTCACACGGTCCATGCGGATGTGAGTACGACCGCAGCGGCAAGGTTCCGGATGCAGCCGGGTAATGTCTTTTGTCCGGTACCGGATGACCGGAAACGCCTCTTTCGTAATGGTGGTGAAAACCAGTTCACCATCTTCTCCATATGGGAGGCTCTCTCCTGTTTCAGGATCGATGATCTCGGGGATAAAGTGATCCTCGAAGATGTGGAGTCCGTTCTTGGCCTCGATACACTCGACCGATACGCCGGGTCCAATGATCTCCGAGATCCCGTAGATGTCGATAGCGTCGATCCCCAGCCTGGTTTCCACCTGCTGGCGCATGTTCTGGGACCAGGGCTCGGCCCCGAAGATCCCCACCCGGAGTTTGAGACGATCCTTTGTCACTCCGAGCTCATCCATGGCCTCGGCAAGGGTCAGGGCGTAGGAAGGTGTGCAGGTCAGTACTGTGCTGGCGAAATCCTCCATGAGCATGACCTGGCGCTTGGTATTTCCGCCGGAGATAGGGATCACCGTCGCGCCAAGTTTCTCCGCACCGTAGTGGAAACCCAGCCCTCCGGTGAAAAGGCCGTAGCCGTAGGCGTTCTGGACCACATCGCCCTTCCGTACGCCGGCGCAGGCCAGGGTTCTGGCCATGAGCGATGACCATGTGTCGATGTCACGCCTGGTGTACCCGACCACGGTGGGCTTCCCGGTGGTCCCTGATGAGGCGTGGATCCGCACGACCTCGTGAAGGGGCAGGGTAAAAAGTCCGAAAGGATAATTGTCACGCAGGTCGGTCTTGTCGGTAAAGGGCAGGCGGCCCAGGTCTGCCATGGAGCCTATCCCGGACGGATGGATCCCGGCCTTGTCGAAGGCATCCTTGTAAAAAGGGACAGTGGCGTAGACGCGCTCAGCTGTTTTCCTGAGGCGATACAGCTGGAGCGATTCAAGGGCATCCCTCGGCATACTCTCAAACTCTTCATCCCAGATCATAATGCTCCTCTCGGCATCCGGATTTCACGAGGAAATCCGGATGTGATGTCGCTTCGCAATGACAGGGCGATGTCATCGCGAGCTATTTCCTGCGCGACGCGATCTGAAGGGCGACCGGAGTAAGCCGCAGCGAACCCCACAGCTGCCGAGATTGCCGCGTCCCTCTCGTTCCCCAGCGTAGTCACCCCCATCTCGGTCTTCCCCCCTCAAAAATCACTTTCACCCCCACCTCTGACTTGTCCCGCCATAGCTTGAGCGACGGCGGATCCTCCCCCC
>JARGFV010000117.1 GCA_029210545.1 bacterium | reverse complement strand
GCATTGGCGGCACACGCCCGAGCCTTAACACAGGTTATC
This sequence comes from bacterium, assembly GCA_029210545.1. NCBI lineage: Bacteria > bacterium. Next base: position 7,416 of record JARGFV010000117.1, on the reverse strand, counting down.
CGCCTTTCTCAGTGCCCTCTGTGGCTCTGTGGTGAAACGGCTTTTAAGGTGGCGCTCCCTGCGCCCACGCGCACATCCCCGTGTCTCCGTGTCTCCGTGTCTGCTCTACCCCCTCGCCCACGCTCCCATGCGCCCACCCTCAACCGTGGCACCTGGCGCACACCTGCATCCGTTCCTCGGGAAACAGCGGGGCATGGGATCCGCCGTGGGGAACGTGGCATGCCGTGCAGACCATCATCTCATCGCGGGTAACCGCAAGACCCTTCGGCAGGTGGGCAGTTCTGGTCTGTCCAGACAAAACTCTGCCGGCATCAAGACTATGAGCTGGATGTTCCTGATGACAGGAAAAACAAAGGTCAAAAACAGCTTTTTTCATGATCCCCTTGAAGTCCGAGGCGTGGGGAGTATGGCACAGAGCACAGTTTTCCTCCACCGGCGGATGTCTGGATACCCAGGGTTTGCCCTCCTTGTCAACGGAAGGATTGTCGTGGCAGGCCAGGCAGACATTGCTCCCCTTTTCACCGAGGAGGAAACGCTCCCTGGCCGCATGGGGGCCGTGGCAGCCGGTGCACCCTCCGAAGTTGACCGGGCCGTGGATGTACGCGTACTCCCTGCCGTCCCTTTTAAGGGTCATGTTGTCGTGGCACTGGTAGCAGAGGGCCGGCTGACGCTCTACCAGCATGTTTTTCTCACCGGCGTGGGGAGAGTGGCACGGGGTGCATTCCTTGTCGTCTCCTATGGGGGAGTGAATGATCTTGTTGTCAGGGTTGTAGGGGTTGGCCGGGTTGGCGTGGCACTCCAGGCAAAGGGCCATGCCGGATTTGGGCAGAAGGTGTTTGTCGCTGCCCGCGTGGGGGTCGTGGCATTTGGTACACGAATCGTCGTCGGCTATTGGGGAGTGGATCATCTCTCCTTCAAACTTATCGTGACAAGTGTAGCAGAGCGCCGTCCCCTCGGCCTTCAGCAGGGAGGGGTGCTGTGAAGCGTGGGCCGCATGGCACTCGCCGCACTCGCCGCCGGACACCGGATCGTGGATGCTGCCCTTGTCCGGCGCCTTGAAAGGATCGTGGCATTCGGCGCACAGCTCTTTTGCCACGAACAGCGCGGACGGGCCGCCGTGGGGGTTGTGGCAGTCGGTGCACCTCCCCTCCTCCACCGGCGAGTGAACGACCCCCCTGGCCCCCGCCCCGGCGGAGACGACGTCGTGGCACTCGTAGCAAAGGGCCGGGGTCTTTTGAAGAAGAAGCCCCCTCGATCCCGACGCATGGGGATCGTGGCAAGGCGTGCATTCACCGTCGTCGGAGATGGGCGAGTGGCCGCGGACACCCGGCCCATCGGGCAGGATGTCGTCGTGGCATTCCCCGCACACCGCGGCCTGCTCCCCGGCCAGCAGTTTGCCCCCGGAGGATGCGTGGGGATCGTGGCACGCCGTGCACCCCTCCCCCAGGGCTTCGTGGGTCACGGCTTTTCCCGCCACCGGGTCGTCGTGGCAACGGAGGCACAGGCCGGTACCGGCAGCTACGGTGAGTTTGGAAGATCCGGACGAGTGGGGAGTGTGACAGCCCAGGCACCCTTCCTCCAGCGCCTGGTGAACATTCTTCCGTCCGGCCACCGGATCGTCGTGGCACTTCAGGCACAGGTCATTTGCAGCGGCGACGAGCAGCCCCGGGTTGTTGGAACCGTGGGGATCGTGGCAAGAGCCGCACTCCCCCTCAGCCGCCGGATCGTGGACGTGTTTGCCCGCCGTCACCGTGTCGTGGCAGCCGTAGCATAGCTCGGGAACGCTCTTTTCAAGCGGGCTCCCCTCATCCCAGACGTGGGGATCATGGCACGCCGTGCACCCCTCTTCCAGGGCCCCGTGGAGGTGGGACAACCCCTCGGCAGGGTCGTCGTGACACTCCAGGCAAAGTTTCTTCCCTTTGGCGAGGAGCTCCGTCTTCCCGGGCACCGAAAAATCGTGGCAGTTCCCGCAATCCTCTTCCACCGGCACGTGGATGGCTCTCCTTATATACCCCTTGGCCGGCTTCTCCCCGGGGGGGTCGAAGGAGAGAAAGTAGCGCCGGTTGTCCACCTTGAGGATATTGACGCCCCGCTTGAGGACCATGGACTGGCGAAAGGTCCCGTTGGGGTACAGCCGGGGTATGATCCCCCCCCGGTTCAGGGTGATCCTGGGCATATGGTCCGGTTCACAGACCAGGCCGAAGACCGTTGTGGTGCCGAGGTCCACAGAAGTCTTGTCCAGGGGGAAGATGACCTCGCACTGGGCGGCAGCCGGGGATGGATCGACAGTCAGGGTGATCACAGAAATGAGAACGAGGACCCCGGCGAGAAAGGATCCGAAAATATTACACAAATTGAAGGGGTTTTCCCGGTGGCGGAAGCTTTCAGGGCTGCAGGCATTGAGGAGGCGCAGGAGCGAGATCCCAGGCATCAGTCAGTCCAGAATCAGGCAACGTCCGCTGCAGGTTCTGTAACCGGTTCCCGGAGCTTGCCCGGTCCCACCACCACCGAAACAGCCGGGCACTGGGAGCAGTCCAGGCACCGGATGCAGTTGTGGTTGTTGGCGTCCTTGTAAACCGAGATGTCCATGGGACAGATCCTGGTGCATTTGTCGCAGTGGAAACATTCGGACTCATTCCACGAAAGCCTCAGGACGCTGACGCGGTTAAAGAGGCTGAAAATGGCTCCGAGAGGGCAGATCACCCGGCAGAAGGGGCGCTTGGAAAGCGCTGAGAAAGAGACCACCGTGATGAGGATGGCGATCTTGACCCAGAAAAGCTCGTGGATCATGAGGCGGATCTCCTGGTTGACGGTCACCCAGGGCAGGCCGCCGATGAGAGTGCCCACTGGACAGAGCTTGGAGAACCAGGGCTGGAGTGTGTAGAAGGGGATGGCGAACACGAGCCCGGCCAGGACAGCGTACTTGATATAGGTCATCCAGCCGGGTATCCGCAGCTTGGAGGAGCGAAACTTGTAAAGGATCTCCTGCAGGTACCCGAAAGGACATATCGTGCCGCAGGCCATCCGCCCTATGGCCATGCAGAAGGTGATAAATAATCCGGCGAAATACATGGGGACGGCACGGATGATGACGAAGTGCTGGAGGGTGCCGATGGGACAGGCGAAGATCGATCCCGGGCAGGCGTAGCAGTTGAGGGCCGGAACACAGAGCCCCCTGGACTGGCCCTGCCAGAGGGTCCCGGGAGGGATGAACCCCTTGAGGTAGCCGTTGGTGATGCCCAACCCGAGGGATGACTGGATGATGCGTCTGAACAGCAGCCTATGCAAGGGCTAGAGGCCTCCTGTTTTGAGATGTTTAAAAGCTGTAACGCATAGGGCCGCCGATAGCGCCGTCTTTCAGGCGCTGCCGCAGGGGGCCGCGGTTAAACCAAGCAGTCAAGGATTGGAAAGCTCTTAACTGCGTAACCCTGCGGTCCACGCGGCCTCCCAGTGAGCCGCCTCTGCGCAACTCTATCGCGTTAAGGCTTTTATTCTGGATTCCGGCTCATCACGCCTACAGTGTGATGTCCGGAAGGACGCCAAAGAGCAGCAGGGATCGCGGTTCCCCCACTCTCCTTTTCGCCCCCTCTCCCTTTCCCGGGGGACAGACCGATCTTCCGACGTCCCTGACTACAGGGTCACCCGACCCCGATGCAGGACAGTCAGAGGAGGGTGGCGTTGAACATGGTCTCGCCCCATTCTCCCTGGACGACTCCCGCGTACAGGGCCGCCGCGCCGGCGAGGACCAGGAGCAGCTTTATGCCGTACCTTAGATATCTCATCCTACTGCCCCTGCTGTTTCTTCTGCATCATGAGCCTCATCTTTTCCATGGCGTCCACCTTCTTTTTCTTCTCCATGGTGAAACCGAGTTCCCCGAGCCTTGCAGTCAGGAGCTGTTCGAGGGCGGAAGCGGCCTCCGAGGCCTTCCCGTCAGCCTGCAGGGCCAGGACTTCGGAAAGGTCGATCAGTCTTGCGGGTTTCCCTCCGGAAGCCGTTTCATCGGGCGGCCCAACTTCCGCAACCGGCGAGCCTTCATCACTGGATTTCACCGGTTCAACATCGGCAGGTGAAATATCAGCCTCTGGTTTTGCAGGGTCTGACGGATCGGGAGCCTGCGAAACCAGAGGCTCACCACCTTGCAATAAAGCGATCGCCTCGTCAACCTTTTCCCCCGATACCAGGAGGTAGCCGGTGAGGAGGGTGGTCTCCTCCCGCCCCGGATCCAATCTTGCCGCCCGTTCCAGGCTCTCCTTCGCCTTGTCGTTATCCCCTTCCCGGAGGTGGACAAACCCCAGGTAGATGTTGGGGTCGGCCCACCCGGAATCGGCCACCGCCGCCTTCTCGAACTCGGGAAGCGCCTTGGTCATAAACCCTTTCTCGGCATGACGCTTGCCGAGGCCCAGGTGCAGGAGCGCCAGCTTCGTGGCCTTATAGGACGGTCCGGAATCCTCGGCCACGACCTCCTCCACCCACAGTCCGAGGGCTTTCTGGATCGCCTCGTCCATATCCTGGCAGGCACTTGTGGGATAGCTGGAAAGATCATATGAAACCGTACCGTCACCGTCCACGATGGCGGCCGTGGGTGTGGCGATGACACCCCATTCGTTGTAAGTCTTCAAGCCGTAGTCGATGAGCACCGGGAACCCGATCCCGTGTTCCTCGATGACTGCCCGGATCTGACGCAGGTCCTCATCATCGATATCCTGGTTCTCCACGTTGATGGCCAGCACCTGAAGGCCCTTGTCGCCGTACTGTTCATGAAATTTCTGGAGATCTTCAAGCTCGAGGATGGACTTCTGGCTCCAGGTCGCCCAGAAAAGCATAAGAACCGCGCCGGCATCCTTGTACCGGGCCAGGGAGTGCTCCTGCCCATCGAGATCGTTGAGCTGGACCGGCAGTCCCTGGTCACCGACCTTTATATTCTTGAAGGCAGCTGCCGCGCCCGTGACCGAAAAGGTCATGAGAATCAGAAGGAACACAGCCATCAGGCTGCGGCGGACGATGAATCGATACTCGTTTCTTCGCATGGGCGCACCTCTTGCTGGGGGTTTTCCGGCGACCGGATCCGCCTTGTTCTGAACCGGTCCCAGGGGGGGGAAACCGTGGCAGGCCTCTATTTTGTTATTGTCTTTCCAGGAACAACCTTGCCGGAAATTCTTCCGGACCTTGCGGCAAGGCGGCCACGCCGTGGGCAGCCCCGGTACGGCTCGCGCCGGTATTGGCGGGTTGCCCGGTGGACCACCTGCGGTTCACCCGCTAGCAGCGTGTCGGAAAACCTCTTGACACGCTGCTATAAGTTTTTCGGAAAGCCCTTTTTTGGGTCTTTTCTTGAAAACAAGAGCATTAAACCGGTAAATAACTCCGGTGAATTACCAAATGTGCCATATATTTGTTCTTTTCGGTCTAAATGCTACTTCCGAAAAACTATATCCAGGAGCCTGCATGGGGTTCTCCGACAGGCTCCTAGCGCAGATGATAGTTTTTATCCGAGCTGTGGGGATCGTGACATTTCACACAGTCGGCGTTCTGTCTTTCCTCGATATGCTTCTTGCTCAGGTTCTGGCTGTGGCAGACAAGGCACAGGTCCTTTCCCGTTGCCACGAGAAAGCCGGCGAACCGGGAACCGTGCGGATCGTGGCACGGGGAGCAGGATGCAGCCGCAACCGGTCCATGGACAAACTCCTTCGTTCCCTTGGCGTCGTGGCACTTGGAACAGATCTCTTCCTGCATGGGAGGTACAGCGTAATCGTGCTTCGCCGCGCCGGCATGACACTCGCCGCAGGTACCCTCTCCGGTCTCGATGTGGTAGCGGTACCCCTTCTGCTTGCCGACGAACACCTTGATGGCCTTGCGATCAATATCCGGAGCAGTCAGAACGACCTCATGGCGGCCTTCGCCCAGTTTCCACCGGAAAACGAAGCTGTTTTTCTGGAGGGGGGCAAACCCGAGGGTCTTGCCGTTATCGGTAATTTCCACCATCTTGGCTTCGCTGAAACCATCGACCTTCCCGATGATGAGAACTTCCTCCATGCCGACGAACGATTCCTCGGCCGGAGCCAGGATCCTGAACTCGGCCCCGGCGAAGACCCTTCCCGGTACAAGGCTGATGGCAAACGCTATTAACACAGTGGTGATCTTTTCTGATACAGTCCAGGTCATCCCTATTTCCCCGATTTCTTCAATACGCGCTCCAGCGCGTTGCGGTAGGTTTCCATGGCTTTTTGCACATCACTCTTCTTCTCGTAGATCTGCCCGAGGCGGTATAGAGCCAGGGTGGGATCGGGGTTAAGAGCGATTGCCTTCTGAAGCTGCTCCTCGGCTTCATCGAATTTCCCCTCGGCAATGAAGACGGAAGCCATGCCGATCCGGGCCTCGTTGGAGCTGGCCTCGACCTCGAAGACCTTCTCGAACTGTTCACGGGCCTTGTCGTACTGTTCCTCTTTGAGGTAGATCTCGCCGGAAAGGAGCCTTCCCTCGACCAGGGACGGGTTCAGCGCAAGAGCCTGCTCGAATTTGGGCAGCGCCTTGGTCCCGAACCCTCTTTCAAGGAGAACTTTCCCCATCTGCAGGGCGCGGTCGGCTTCCTTTTCCTCCTTGCTCTTTTCCACGATCTCGGTTTTCTCACTGCTCTTTTCCAGTTCCTCCCGGCTGATCAACCCGAGGAGCATCCGCGCCTCGTTGACAATCGTTTCGGTGTAATCGCCGCTGTAGGAGGAGTAATCGAAGACGAAGCTGCCCTCCTGGTCGATGATCGCGGTGACAGGGAAAGTGAACAGCCCATACTCGCCGTACAGTTTCTGATCTTCGTCCACGAGAATGGGGTATTGGAGGCTCATCTTTTCCACGAGAGTCTTGATAGCCGCCGGGTCCTCGGCCTTCGCCGACACGACCCACACTGTCACCCCGTCGTTTAGCAGGGTGCCGCTCACTTCTTCGAGGGCGTTGAGCACCTTTATGGAGCGATCCTGGTCCGGTTTGACAAACCCGAGGACAACGACCTTGCCTTTTTCGGCGGACAGGGTGCGGTCCATCCCCTCGAGATCCTTCAGGGTGAAGTCGGGGACAGGTCCGCCCTTGGTGAGATTCCTGAAAGCGGCGCCGGTGACCGGCGTAGCGAAAACGAGTCCCATGGCGAAAGCGACAGCAAGGGCCGAGGCAGTCAGCCGGTCCAAAACTGTTTTCCAGACGGCCCTGTCGATACCCGGAATTCTCTTTCCGGGTTCCTTTTCGGCTCCCTTCACATCTCTCATTTCTGCCCCCTCCCCAGCTTTTTCAAAATAGCGGCCCCTCTCATCCTGAACCGATACCGGGAAACCTCGTAAAAAGTTTCCAGGAACCCGCAAAAAGTCCAATCCGGGACTTTTCGCTCCACGGAAAGGGAAAAGCGTCGTTTTCCCTTTCCTTACAAATCAATG
>JARGFV010000116.1 GCA_029210545.1 bacterium | reverse complement strand
AAGGAAAGGGAAAACGACGCTTTTCCCTTTCCGTGGAGCGAAAAGTCCCGGATTGGACTTTTTGCGACTCTATCATTGTTGGACTCGCAAAACGGCTCCAATGGACGTTCTGCGAGGTTATCACAATTAAAGACAAGGCGATGACGGGGACAGTACCCGCTTTTACAGCGGCCCACAGCGATCCGGGGATGGTGAGAGCCCGGCGACCGTGAAGGCGGAGGAGATCACCCCGGAGCCGTTCCGCTGAATTCCCGAGTCCCGCCAGCTGCGGGATCGAGGGACATAGGCGGGGCCGGGTGCGCCCGACACAGCGCCAGAGGGGTCCGGCAACCTTTCAGGAAAGGCTCTGAAGCGTGCCGGGCAACCGGGGTGGTACCGCGGAAATGATCCGTCCCTGGAGGGGCGGTTTTTTTATTTTTACACGCTTCACGGTTCACGGTTCACGATTCATGTTTCACCTGTCAATGTAATCTGTAACCTTCCTGGATCTTGGATCCTGGATCCTGGATGAATGCCGGGATTTGAGATATGAGATTTGAGATTCACAACAAGAGAGAATTCAAATGTCTGACGAAAAAAAGAGCTACAAGGACACCCTGAACCTCCCGGATACGGAGTTTCCCATGCGGGCCAGCCTGCCCACGAGGGAACCGGAAAGGCTCGCCCACTGGGAGGAGACCGGCCTTTACGAGAAGATCCTCGAGGACCGGAAGAATGGGCCGGTCTACACGCTCCACGACGGTCCTCCCTATGCCAACGGCCATATTCACATGGGAACGGCACTCAACAAGATCCTGAAGGATTTCGTGGTCAAATCCAAATGGATGGCGGGCCATTACTCCCATTACGTCCCCGGATGGGATTGTCACGGACTGCCCATTGAGCACAAGGTGGACACTGAGCTCAAGGCCAGGGAGAGGGGCCTTGAACCGGTCGAGGTCCGACAGGCCTGCAGGAAGTATGCTGAAAAGTATATCGATATCCAGAGAGACGAGTTCAAGCGCCTGGGCGTTTTCGGGGATTGGGACAACCCTTACCTGACCATGGCCTTCCACTACGAGGCCAGGATCACCAGGGAGTTGGGCGCCTTCATCGAAAAGGGCGCCGTGTATAAACGCAAAAAACCTGTTTACTGGTGTTCCTCCTGCGGCACAGCCCTGGCCGAGGCGGAGGTCGAGTACCACGACCACACTTCACCGTCCATCTACGTGAAATTTCCTTTCACCGACGACCCGTCAGAACGGGTCGGGGAGCTTTCAGGAATCCCCACAGCCGTCGTCATCTGGACCACCACCCCATGGACCATACCGGCCAATCAGGCCGTTGCCCTGCACCCGGATATGACCTACGCGGCGATTCCCTGGAACGGGGAGGCGATCATCGTGGCCGATGAGCTTATCGGCAGCGTGGCGGCGGCTTTGAACCTCGAGGATCCGGAACCCATCGTGAAGTTCAAGGGCGCCCTCCTGGAAGGGCTCAAAACGCGCCACCCCCTTTATGACCGGCCGTCGGTCATCGTCAATGCCGACTACGTCACCCTCGAAGCCGGAACGGGGTGTGTTCATACGGCTCCCGGCCATGGGCAGGAGGACTACGAGACAGGGTTGAAGTACGACCTCGAAGTCTATGCCCCGGTGGATGACGCGGGCCGGTTTACACCGGATGTCGAGTTTTTTGCCGGAATGCACGTTTTCGAGGCGAACAAGGCGGTCAACGACAAGCTGCGGGAGGTGGGCGCCCTACTCGGTGAAAAGTCCATCGAACACACCTATCCCCACTGCTGGAGATGCCGTTCACCCATCATCTTCAGGGCCACGGAACAGTGGTTCATCTCCATGTCGCACTCCGGCCTGAGAACAAATGCCTTGCAGGAGATCAACAATGTCACATGGATACCGGCATGGGGACAGCAGCGTATCTACCAGATGATCGAGAACCGGCCGGACTGGTGCATCTCGCGCCAGCGTTCGTGGGGCTCCCCCATCACCGTCTTCTATTGCGAGAAGTGCGACGAGACCCTCATGAGCCGGGAGATCTGCGATCACGTGGCCGATCTCATGGAAGAGCACGGGGCGGACATCTGGCACAGCGCCGAAGCCGCCGGGCTCCTGCCTGCCGGGACCACCTGTTCCTCCTGCGGGGGGACGACCTTTCGCAAGGACATGAACATCCTCGACGTCTGGTTCGACTCGGGGGTCAGTCACGCAGCCGTACTCGAAGACAGGGATGATCTTTCGTGGCCTTGCGACATGTACCTGGAGGGATCCGACCAGCACCGCGGGTGGTTCCACAGCACACTCCTGGCGTCCGTGGGGACGCGGGGAAGGGCTCCCTACAGGGAAGTCCTCACCCACGGATACGTCGTGGACGGACAGGGCCTCAAGATGTCCAAGTCAACGGGGAACGTCATGGCCCCCCAGGACATCATCGACAAATACGGGGCCGAGATCATCCGCCTGTGGGTGGCGGCCGAGGACTACCGTGACGACATCAGGATCTCCCAGGAGATCCTCCAGCGCCAGTCCGAAGCATACCGGAGGATCCGCAACACGTGCCGCTACCTGCTGGGGAACCTGAGCGATTTCGACCCGGCAACGGATGCGGTACCCTACGGTGAGATGGAGGAGCTCGACCGTTGGGCCCTTCTCAGGCTCAGCCAAGTCACGCGAAGGGTCCTGGACGCCTACGACCGGTACCAGTACCACACCGTTTTTCACACCCTTCACAACTTCTGCGTCGTGGACCTGTCCAACTTCTACCTGGACATCCTCAAGGACAGGATGTACGCTTCGGGACGGGACAGCGCTTTGAGAAGGTCGGCCCGGACCGTATTTCTCCATCTGGCGGAAGCGATCGTCAAGCTCATGGCCCCCATCCTGTCCTTCACCTCGGAAGAGGTGTGGGAGCATCTCCCGGGCCAACGCCCCCAAAGCGTGTTTCTCTCGCGGTTCCCTGAACCGGACGACGCGGTAATGGACAGCGACCTCGACCAGCGCTACCAGGAGCTTATCAGGATCAGGGAGGTGGTGACCAGGGCCCTGGAGGAAAAACGCCGGGACAAGGTCATCGGCAACTCCCTGGAAGCCGACATCCGGATCGAGTGTACGCAGCAAAAAACAGCTGACTTCCTGGGATCTTTCGGCGGTACGCTGGCAGACCTTTTCATCGTATCGGACGTGGCGTTCGAAGTCGTCGACAAGATCTCCGTAGATCTTGTCCGGGATGATAAAGTCCCCGGCCTGGGAGTGGAGGTGGCGAGGACCGGCGGAACCAAGTGTGAACGGTGCTGGAAGTTCACCATGGACGTCGGATTCTCCGAGGACCACCCGGCCATATGCGGCCGCTGCCACGCCGTCCTGGAGGATCGATGATCGGCGATTTCACCCTGTTCGGCGTGATTGTCGCCGCCGACAGGATCTCCAAAATGATCGTGCCCAGGTTCCTGGACCTCTACGAGTCCATCCCGGTCATCCCCGGCCTGTTCGACATCACCTATGCCCGGAATTCCGGCGGCGCCTTCGGGATCCTTGCCTCCTGGGACAGTCCCCTTCGAAGAGTTTTTTTCATCCTTGCATCCGTCGCTGCCATGTTCCTTCTATGGGTCCTGTACAGGCAGGCAGCGGCTTCAACATCCCGTTCATTGCGACTGTCCTTCGCGGCCATCGGCGGGGGAGCGTTCGGGAACCTCTACGACAGGGCGGTCACCGGTGAGGTCGTGGATTTTCTCGACTTTTACCTGGGCTCTTACCATTGGCCCGCTTTCAACATCGCCGATTCAGCAATCTCGATCGGCGCCGTCATCCTGGGTTACCTGTACCTGACCGGGAAAACCGACACTATTTAAAATAACCTCGTAAAATATCTCCTCGGGCTATTTTACGAGCTGGAGTTAAACCTGATGTTTCCTGATCTGCTGAGTATCGGCCCCCTGACCATCCACACCTACGGCCTAATGGTTGCCCTGGGCATCCTGGCCGGGGTGGCGCTTGCAGAGTACCTTTACCGCGGGGCGGGAGGTGACCCAGGGCGCATGGTGGACATCTCTTTCATCGTGGTTTTAAGCGGCCTTCTCGGCGCGAGGGCCCTCTTCGTCGCGGTCAGCTGGAGATATTTTGCCGCGAACCCCCTGGAGATCATCATGCTCTGGAAAGGGGGGCTCGTCTTTTACGGCGGGCTGCTTGGCGGGATCGTCGGCCTTTTCGCCTGTATCAGGATCTACGGACTCAAAACGGGCCTGATGCTGGACATCGGGGCGACGGCCATCGCCCTCGGGCACGCGATGGGAAGGCTGGGTTGTTTTTCCGCGGGGTGCTGCTACGGAAAGGCGGCCGACCTGCCCTGGTCCATCACCTTCACGGACCCGAGGTGCCTGGCGACGGAGGTCCTCAACCAGCCTGTCCATCCGACACAGCTTTACTCATCGGCCTTTCTGTTCGCCCTCACCGGTTTTCTGGTCTGGCAGCACCACCGCAAACGTTTCGAAGGGCAGATCGCATCACTTTACCTGCTTTTGTACGGGCTGTTCCGGCTGACCGTAGAGTATTTCAGGGGCGACCCGCGGGGATCGCTTTCCTTTGCCGGGCTAACCCTTTCCACCAGCCAGTGGATAAGCGTCGTGATGGTCGTCGTGGGGGCGGGAACGTATGCGCTGTTGCATCGAGGACGTAGTATGGAAAAGCCCCGGCAATAGCTGGCCGAGGCTTTTGGTATCGGCGTGTCGGGGTATCGGCGTACCGGAGTAAAACCACCTGAAATTACAGGCAGCATCCTGTTTCATTTCAACCAGCCCTACCTCACACCGTCACCCCGTTACCCCGATACTCCGCTACAGTCATTTATCACTGCCAAAACCGGGAGCTTGAATTACATACCGCTGAAGGCGGATCAGGGTTTACCCGTCATTCCGGACGCCCTTCCAATATGTCCCTTTCCTCATTCTCCCTCTCCCCTTGGGGGAGAGGGCCGGGGTGAGGGGAAATATCACCCCCACCTCGATCCTCCCCCCTCAGCAGGGGGAGGAAGAATAATGAAGTTGTCTATTACAGGATCCGGAATCCTTGGATCCCGGATAATGACGCTGCGCGTCATTTCCGGGATAACGATCGTCTCACATCCTGCAGGCGCCTACCGCATCAGTCCCGGTATATCCTGACGATGACCACATACCTCCGCTTTTTTCGGGCAGACTGTGAACCTTTTTTCTGACTGCCTGAATAAAGCGGAGGGGAGGCCGGCTTGCGCCAACCTCCCTTCCTGTCCCTGAGACGGCCAGGGATGACTGCTGATAGTCCGCGAAAGTCTGTGCGAGACTTCCGCTCTACGGAAACCGAAAAGCGCGGTTTTCCCTTGCCTCACGGGATGATGATTCTCCTTTCTATCATCATCCCGGGCGCCTCTCCCAGGCGCGGCGATCCAGGATCAGCGACCGGTGTTTGCAGAATCCCGTTTCACCTTTCACTGTTCACGATTCACCGATCTTACATATCGTAATAAAGGAAGAACTCGTAGGGGTGGGGCCTGAGGTTAATGGCGTTCACCTCGGCCTCCCGCTTGTAGGCGATCCACATCTCGATGAGGTCCGGGGTGAAAACATCGCCCTTGAGCAGCCAATCGTGGTCCTTCTCCAGGTTGTCGAGGGCCTCCGCGAGGGAACCGGGGAGACCGGGGATGCCGGCTTTTTCCTCGGGGCTCAGGCCGTAGATGTTCTTGTCGAGGGGCTCACCGGGATCGATGCGGTTCTCGATGCCGTCGAGGCCGGCCATAAGCATGGCAGCAAAGGCGAGGTAGCCGTTGCATGTCGGATCAGGGGTCCTGAACTCGATCCTCTTGGCCTTGGGGCTGGCCGAGTACATTGGGATGCGGATGGAAGCCGACCGGTTCCTGGAAGAGTACACCAGGTTGATGGGGGCCTCGTAGCCCGGCACCAGACGCTTGTAGGAGTTGGTGGTCGGGTTGGTGAACGCAACCAGGGCCGGGGCGTGCTTGAGGATCCCGCCCATGTAGTGCATGGCCAACTCACTCAGGCCGCCGTAGCGGTCCCCCGCGAACAGGGGCTTGCCGTCCTTCCAGATGCTCATGTGGGTGTGCATCCCTGAACCGTTGTCTCCGAAGATGGGCTTGGGCATGAAGGTGGCCGTTTTGCCGTACCTGCGGGCCACGTTCTTGACCACGTACTTGAACCTCATGAGGTTGTCGGCCGACTGGACCAAAGGGGTGTACTTCATGTCGATCTCGGCCTGACCCGCAGTAGCCACCTCGTGGTGCTCGGCCTCGATCTCGATCCCGTAGTCCTCCTCGAGGATCTGGACCATCTCCACCCTGATGTCCGTCTGGGTGTCGTTGGGCGGAGCGGGGAAGTAACCGCCGCCGTGCCTGGCCTTGTAGCCGAGGTTGGGTTCCTCGTCCCTGCCGGTGTTCCACTCCCCCTCGTCCGAGTCGATGAAATAGTAGCCGGAATGGGCGTTCTGATCGTACTGGATGTTGTCGAAGATGAAGAACTCGGCCTCGGGCCCGAAGTTGGCCGTGTCGCCGATGCCCGTGGACTTCAGGTAGGCTTCCGCCTTCTTGCCTACGTGGCGGGGATCCCTCGAGTAGGACTCCTTGGTGATCGGGTCGACGATGTCGCAGATCATGGTCAAGGTGGGTACCCTGGTGAGGAACGGATCGACCTGGGCCGTTACCGGATCGGGGATGACCAGCATGTCGCTGTTGTGAATAGGCTGCCAACCGCGGATGGACGACCCGTCAAAACCGTACCCCTCCTCGAAGGTGCTCTCATCGAGCTGGCTGATGGGTACCCCGAAGTGCTGCCACGTCCCCGGCAGGTCCATAAACTTCAGATCCACCATCTTGATGCCTTTTGATTTCGCGAACTCCAGAACCTCTTTCGGTGTCATGATATATCCTCCGCCTTTATGTCTTTTTCCGTTTCCATGGGACTTTCCAGACGCATTAAATTTCATCTTAAACCTGCCTTCCACCAGGGCAGGTTTAAGATCAGATGGCTTCTTCACCCGTCTCGCCCGTCCGGATACGGATCGTATCCTCTACAGGGATCACAAAGATCTTTCCATCGCCGATCCGCCCCGTCTTGGCAGCCTTGGCAACAGCCTCGAGGACCTTGTCGAGGATTTCGTCCTTGACGACGACCTCGATCTTCACCTTTGGGAGAAAGTCAACAATGTACTCGGCGCCCCGGTACAGCTCAGTATGACCCTTCTGCCGACCGAACCCCTTGACCTCGCTCACGGTCATCCCCTGGATGCCGAGGGCGTTGAGGGCCTCTTTGACATCTTCCAGCTTGAACGGTTTGATGATCGCTTCAACTTTTTTCATGAACAAACCTCCCTTTTGCCGTCTCAGAATAAACAATGAACTGGTGTCCATTGTTTATATAGTTGATGACTTCGCAAAAAGTCATCAACGCGCCCCGCGCGGGGCGCCCAAAGCAATGACCCGTCCCGCAAGTCATTAATTTGCGGGATAAGTCATTGA
>JARGFV010000115.1 GCA_029210545.1 bacterium | reverse complement strand
AGACACCCTGGTGGCCACCTTCGGGGACATGATCCGCGTGCCCGCCGAGACAACATACGGTTCGAGCCTATTACGACCGCAAGATGAATAAAACCAATAGAATGATTGCACATACGGCACTGGCTCACAAATTGGCAAGGGCAGTTTATTACATCATGCGCGACCATGTGCCCTTTGATCCGGAGAAACTGTTCGCATAGGGCTTGGCGGGAACGGGGAACCACGGCAGAGGGTGGAAAAACCACTACCTGTGATTGGAAACGGTTCCCGCCAATACATAACTGATAGAAAGATCCTCGCTGCCTGTCCCGTAAGCCGAAATGAGGCTGGTTAATAACCATTAGCTGTGTGCGCGTTTTTATATTGGATGCGGGACGGAACCGAAGGTTTTCTGGGTCACGGAATGTGACAGGGACCTGAATGACTGGTCTTGATCCTGATGGGTGGCTGGTGCAGCTGAGGCTGACGCCTGATATGATGAAAACAAGGGTGCAACGAGTGAGCTTATATCAGATACGAAAATGCGGGGCACAGGCTCATGTAATAAATTTTTTTGCGCCTTGACAAGGTGCCTCTTAATGGGTGGCCCTCTGTGTGAACGCTTATGATCTATCCTGTGTTCTGCGTTCTGGCTTCTCATCCCCCAGCCAACACATCCACATCCATCGGCAGCCCTTTCTCCGGCGCTTCCACCATAACCACCGCCCCGTTGGCGCAAAGGTTGGCGCACACGCCGCAACCGAAGCACTTTTCCCGGTCGATGGTCACGAACCCGCCGCCGTCGGACATGGCCCCGAAGGGGCAGATATCGCCGCACCCGCCGCACCCTGCGCAGCTTTCCATGTCCAGTTCGGCCACATATCCCGAAGGGCTCACGTAACGGGCCTCGTGACCGGTCCTGTTCATGGCCCTCATGGGAATGCAGCAGCACGAGCAGCAGTTGCACATGGCGTAGAACCGGCCCGCCATGGCGTCCTTGAACCAGGCCGTGTGTACCCACCCCCGGTCCCTCGTCTGTTCCAGGATCCCGAGCCCCTCTTTCCGGGTGATACGCCTGGCCCCGTTGACCTTGTGCTCAACAATGAAGTCGACGAACGGCTCGCCCACGATCATGCACACCTCCAGCGGGCCGCACTTCCCGTTTCCCTTGATCTCCCTGCAGGGACAGCGCATGACAGCCAGGCAGCCGGGCGCGTCGAGCACAATGCTGTTGGCGATCTCGTAGGGGATAACCTGGTCCGGGTTTTCAACCCTGAGGGGCCGGTCGAGGCGTATGATCTTCCCCGCGTCCTCGTGGGTCAGGACCTTGGAATGGTACCGCTCCTCGAACCATCTCCCCATGCTGGTCTGAGGCTGAACAGGACGAGGGCCTGCTGGTGCCGGCCCTTTTCTTTTTCGGCGGAAAGCCTTGCCCGTGATAACCTTGAGATAGGTATTGATCCACCTGCCGTAGATGTAGCCGTGGACAAAATCGACCAGATTGCGCCAGCCGTGGAGTTTGAAAACGGCTCTCGTGGAGGGTTTCATGGGGGGAGAATAGCAGGGGAAAGGGGAAAGGGGAAAGGGTTCAAGTTCAAGCCTTCCCGCTCCTTGCCTGAGTACAAAAGTGCAAAAAACAGTGGAAGGTCCAGGAAAAACTTGTGCAGCGATGCACTTCATGCACAGTCCCTCTCTTTGACAATCCGCTCTAAAATGCATAAGAATCCAGGACTGTCTCATAACTACGTGCTGGAGGGTTATGCCGGTTTTGAGCCGCACAGGAGTTGCCGTAAGGATCGTCCTTCTCGCCGCCGGGATGGTATTGGCCGCTGTCCTTTCCGCATGGGTGGCCTTTACCTTCCTCACAAGGGGGGGCGAGGTGGAGGTTCCCTCCCTGGAGGGGCTGGAGCTTCGTGCGGCCCTGGAGCTCACAAGCCGTGGGAATCTGGGCTTGAAAGTCTCAGGGACCGGATACGACCAGGGCATCCCTCCGGGGCACATCATCTCACAGGTTCCCGAAGCACGGAGCCGAACGAGGAAGAACCGCATTGTCCGGGTCGTGGTCAGCCAGGGCACCCCTACGGTGTTCGTCCCCCAACTCGCCGCCCTCACGCTGAGGAAAGCCGAACTCTCTCTCGCCCAGGCCGGGCTTGGCCTCGGCAAGGTGGGATACGTCCATCATGAAAATACCGGGTCGGGACGGGTGATCACGCAGGTTCCCCCTTCAGGATACCTGGTTCCAAGGGGGGGGAAGATCAACCTGCTCATGAGCGAGGGCCCCAGGCCCGCCGTGTACCTTCTTCCTGACCTCACCGGCCTTCCCATGGACGTGGTGCTGGACACGATCAGGGGGTGGGGACTCAAGTCGGGCAGGATCTCCGAGGTGGGCTCCGAGGAGCTTCCTCCTGGAACGGTGATGACGCATGTCCCGGCGCCGGGCAGCCCTGTTACCGCAGGCCAGAGCGTTCACCTCACAGTGACAAGGATTCCCCCTCCCCCGGAACCGGCCACCATGGTCCTTTACCGGTACAGCGCGCCCACCGGGCTCCTGGACAGGACCGTGGCCATCGTCCTGGACACGGGTGACGGGGAGCGAACCGTGTGGGAGGATGTGGTGCCGGCCGGTTCGTCCATTGCCGTTCCCGTGCCGGTGTCCGGAACCGGTGTCCTGAGGGTTTACGTGGATGAAGTGCTGCATGAAGAAAAGCAAGTGCCTTGAACAAGGGGTGGCCTTGCCACCCCTTGTGGTGCTAAGTACCAGGTTCCAGGAGCCAGGAAAAAGGAGAGGAAATTTTATGAACCTCGACCCGGACAAGACGCTGATCGCTCCCTCCATCCTCTCGGCCGACTTCGGACGGCTGTGGGAGGAGATCGCCGCTGTCGAACAGGCCGGAGCCGACATCATCCACCTTGATATCATGGACGGGCATTTCGTCCCCAACATCACCTTCGGCCCGCCCGTGGTAGCCAGGCTCCGGAAGTGCACGGACCTGCCTTTCGACGCCCACCTCATGATCGAAAACGCCGACCGGTATATCGGCCCGTTCGTGGATGCCGGCACGGACATGATCAGCGTCCACGTGGAAGCCCCGGGACACCTGCAGCGCACCCTTGCCCTCATCAGGGACATGGGAGCAAAGGCCGGCGTGGTGTTGAACCCGGCGACCCCCATCGACGTGCTGCGTTACATCCTGGACGATCTGGACTATATCCTGGTCATGAGCGTGAACCCGGGCTTCGGGGGGCAGGCGTTCATCCCATCGGCCATGGACAAGGTGAGGGACATCTCCGCCATGCTGATCGAATCCGGGAAGCCGACCCCCATCCAGCTGGACGGGGGCGTGGGCCCTGCCAACACCGCCGAGGTCACTGCCTCCGGCGCTTCCATCCTTGTGGCCGGCTCGGCCATCTTCGGGAATCCGCCATACGGGGATGTGATAAGAAAAATGAGGGAACAAAGCGCAAAGCGCTGAGAGCGAAGCTTAACCTTCTCTTCCTAGGAGTCTGTCGGACTATCCGTTTCAGACTCCTAGCTTAAGTTTTTCGAAAGGCAATTCAGCGAAAGACGGGAAAACATATGGCATATTTGGTAGATAGCCATCATATTTCACCTGCTAAATGCCAAATATTTCAGGAAAACCTCCAAAATATGGGGCATTTCGAAAAACTCATAGCAACGTGTCGGTAAAGTCCGACACGTTGCTAGTTCGATCCCTGTCCTTCGTTCTGTCAGCAGCAATATGCAGATGATCGCCGCCATCATTGACATAGATGACAGCTTGGTTATTATGAATGGGGAGCTCGAAGGGGAGCTTCCTTTTGTTTTACAGTTCACTGAATCCCGGATCCTGAAATTCTGGAGTCTATTTTGGCCATTTTACCTATCAAAACCTTCCCGGACCCTGTGCTGCGGCGAAAATGCGAGGATGCGGTTCCGGATACCGACGAGATCCGGAAGCTGGCCGCCGAAATGCTCGAGACCATGTACGCGGCTCCGGGGATCGGGCTTGCAGCCCCCCAGGTGGGCGTCAGCATCCGCCTCATCACTGTTGACGCCGCCAACGCCTTCGGCCATCCCGACCCCACCGTATTCCTCAACCCCAGGATCATCGGCAGCTCCGAGAATATCGCCTTCGAAGAAGGGTGCCTGAGTCTGCCCGATTTCACGGTGGAGGTAGATCGGGCCCGCGTGGTCCACGTTCAGTTCGAGGACCTGGACGGCGAGACGAAAACAGTCCTGGCCGAGGATCTTTTTGCCGTTGCCGTCCAGCACGAGATGGACCATCTCGAAGGGATACTCCTCGTGGATCACTCCTCCTCGCTGAAACGGGAGATGTACAAGCGCAAGGTTCGTAAAAGAAAGGCCGCCGAGAACCGATGAGGATCCTGTTCATGGGAACCCCTGAACTGGCCATCCCGTCCCTCGAGGCAGCCCGTGATGTGGGCCGGGTCGTCGGGGTGGTTTCCCAGCCTCCAAAGGGCGGTGGCAGGGGCCGGAAGGTGACCCCCTCTCCCGTGGCCGAAAAGGCGTTGGAATGGGGGATCGACCCCCTGGTTCCCGAGAGTGTAAGGGCGGACGAGTTCATCATGACAGCCGCCTCGCTGGAACCGGATGTCGCCCTGGTGGTCGCCTACGGCAAGATCCTTCCGCCCGGGCTCCTGGCCGTCCCCCGCCTCGGGTGCGTCAACATCCACGCCTCCCTGCTTCCCGGGCTTCGAGGCGCGGCGCCCATCCAGTGGGCCGTCGCAAGGGGGTTCACCGAGACCGGAGTGACCCTCATGCAGATGGACGAAGGGATGGACACCGGACCGATACTCCTCCAGAAGAGCACACCCATCGGGATGGAGGAAACAGCCGGCGAGTTGGCCAGGCGGCTTGCTGTGCTGGGTGCCGGGCTGGTGCGGGAGGGTCTTCCCGCCCTGCACCGGGGAGAGCTTGTACCCCGGGAGCAGGACGGTTCATCCGCCACCTACGCGCCCCTGCTCTCCAAGGAGGACGGGCGTATCGACTGGAATGGGGACGCTGTCGAGATCTCCAACCGGGTCAGAGGGTTCTCCCCCTGGCCAGGCACCTTCACGACCTGCAACGGGGCCAGGATGATCATCACCCGGGGCAGGACGGTTCAGAGCATGTCAGGAAACCTGCCGGGAACGGTCCTGGCGGCAGGCAGCGAGGGGATAGCCGTGGCCTGCGGAAAGGGCGCTCTTTTGATCACCTCGGTCAAACCTGAAGGAAAGAGGGAGATGACGGCCGCCCAGTACGTATCGGGCTATCCATTAGAAACAGGTGACGTACTGGGGGAATAGGGAGGAGGTAGTAGGGAGGAGGGAACGTGCATTATTCGGTCTGTGCAGTCAATTCATGGCCGTGTTTTGACTGTTCACCGTTCACTGTTCACCGAATTAATTATGCCCATCAAACCCCGTAAAAGACTTTTCATCAGCCTCCTCCTGGCGCTGGAGATCGCCATCGCTGCGGGCCTGTTCCTTTTGTGGTACATCCCGTCCCAGGGTTACGCCAATTTCGGCAGGAACCTCTCGGTGTTCATGGCCTGGATCACCGGAGCCGTGGTGCTCGTCTTCACGCTGGGGATCGTCTTTCTCGTGGTCATCATCCTCAGGGGCAAGGAGGTCAGGGGGGCCAGGGGGCTGCGGGGGATCCTCATCCGCTATCTCATCCCCGTGATCATCCCCATCGGCAGGCTGTTCGGCATCCCCAAGGACGACATCCGCCGTTCCTTCATCGAGATCAACAACGAACTGGTAAAATCCAGCTCCTTCAGGGTTCCTCCCAAGCGGGTCCTCGTTCTCCTGCCCCACTGCGTCCAGCTGGACGTCTGCCCGTACCGCCTCACGGTGGACGTGAAAAACTGCCGCCAGTGCGGTAAATGCGACTTTTCCGAGCTGACGGCCATCGCCGACCGTCTGGGAGTCGAGATCACCGTGGCCACGGGGGGGACCCTGGCCCGCCGGGTGGTGATGGAGTCCAACCCGGAGATCATCGTGGGGGTCGCCTGTGAGAGGGACCTTTCCGCCGGCATCGTGGACACCTATCCCATCCCGGTCATCGGGGTCCTCCTGGACCGTCCTGAAGGTCCCTGCGTCAACACCCGTGTCAGCGTGGACAGGGTCAGCGAGGCCCTCCAGAACTTCCTGCCAGAGGGGTTCTTCGACGGTGAGCAGAAGACCGACACAGCCCCGGCCCCCTGACAATCCCAGGAAGACCGCCTGGGAGATCCTGCTGGAATGGGAAGCGGGAACGGACGCCGTCGAACCTGTCCGCGATCGCGCCCTTCGGGCGGCACGCCTGGACAGCCGGGACAGCGGCCTCGTCACCGAACTGACCCAGGGGACCCTCCGGCACCTGCTTTTCATCGACCACACTTTGCAAAACCACCTCGATCGTCCTGGCCGTCCCCTTCCGGGGCCGGTTCTCATGGCCATGCGCCTCGGCGCCTACCAGCTCATCCACCTTCACAACATCCCTGCCCACGCGGCTGTGGATCAGAGCGTCCAGCTGATAAAGGTTTCCAGGTACAAGGGTTTCGCGCCCCTGGTCAACGCCGTCCTGAGGAAAGTGGCCGACAAGGGCCCAACCCCCGCGCCCGCCTTTGAGGATGACCCGCTGCGTCACCTTGAGCTGTGTACCTCCACACCCAGGTGGCTGGTGGAAAAACTGGTAAGGCAGGAGGGGATCGGGGAGGCCTGCAAGCTCCTCCAGGCCATGAACCGCACTCCGCCCCTCACGCTGAGGATCAACACCTTGAGGACTACCCGGGAGACACTGATCGCCGAGTTTTCCGCAGCCGGCATCGCCGTCACTCCGGGAAGTCTCGCCCTCACCGCTATCAGGGTGAAGGACCGCGGATCGCCGGTCGAGCTGGTGCCTTTCGGAGCGGGGATGTGTACCGTTCAGGACGAAGGGGCTCAGCTCATCGCTCCCCTTCTCGACCCTGAACCGGGACACAAGGTTCTCGATGCCTGCGCGGCCCCGGGGGGAAAGACCAGCCATCTCGCCCAGCTCCTCGCAGGGAAGGGACTGCTCGTGGCGGCCGACAGGAGCGCCGGCAGGGTTTTTCTCATCAGGGAAACCGTCAACAGGCTGCGCCTTCCCGGTGTTTCCATCGTCATAGCCGACCTTTCCAAAGAGGGGATCCCCTTCGGCGGGGAGTGTTTTGACCGCATTCTCCTGGACGCTCCCTGCAGCGGCACCGGTGTCCTCATGCGCCATCCCGAGGGAAAGTGGAAAAAGGACCCGGAGACGATCAACGAGTTGTCCCTGGTCCAGGGCAGCCTCCTCGAGGCAGCCGCCGGCACCCTCAAATCCGGGGGGCGGCTTCTTTACACGACCTGTTCCCTCCTGGCCGAGGAGAACGAGATGGTGGTGGACAGGCACCTGGATCAGTTCGGGGACCTTCATCTCATGGATATGAGAGATCTGTTCCCGGACCTGCCCGGAGGGATCTTCACTAAGCGGGGGGAGCTTCGCCTGTGGCCACACCGGCACCGCTGTGACGGATTTTACGCCGCGCTCATCGAAAAACAGCGGGGCTGATTCAAGGTTGATGACTTCGCAAAAAGTCCATCAATGCGCCCCGCGCGGGGCGCCCAAATCAATGACCCGCACCGTAAGTCATTGATTTGTAAGGAAAGGGAAAACGACGCTT
>JARGFV010000114.1 GCA_029210545.1 bacterium | reverse complement strand
CCAGGTTGAGGCGGGAGTTGTTTACCAATACGCCGTCAAGTCCAAGGACAACACCGGCAAGGCTTCCACGTTGTCGGACCTCATCGAGGCCACCCTCATGGTGGAGTCGGCTGCGGACAAGGGTCGCGCGCGCCTCGAGTTTCAGGTTCACGCCCTGCCGGCACAGTTGGTCTACAGGGCGGATCTCGAACAGTTCCCGGCAGATTTCGAACTGTGTGGCGACAGGCTGGCTCTCTCCGCCAACAACCTTTACATCACCGAAAACGTGAAGGCTCCTGAGGCGTTGTGGGATCTCGAGATGCTTATTCCAACTGCGAAGCAGTTCAGGGGGATTACCTGGAGCAAAGATTGTGAACTGATCTACATCGCCCACGTTCCATCCGGTCAGATCTGGGTGGTGGATCCCGAGGGCACTACCACCATCGGGGAAGAAAATTACCGTGGCGAGGTCGTTCAGAAATTGGATCTCCCTAAACCCCCGGAAGGACCGCCTGAGGAAGAGGGCACCCTGTACTACATAAGTATGAATACCAGTGGTGAGGAAGTTGTGGTCCAGAGGAAGGAAAAGACCGTCACCAGCGATGTCGCAATCGATCTGGAAGGCAACCTGGTCATTAGTGACCTGGCCAACAGCAGGCTCCTTCGCGTAACTCCGGAAGGGGAGTTTATCGAAACGATCCTTTATGAATCCGGTGAGGAGGTCAGCAACAGCCCGGCCTGGGCAATCGACAAGCCGGGGACATTGACCATTGATGATGAAGGTAATATATTTGTCTCCAGCATTAACCGGATAGTCCAGGTGACTCCGGAGGGTGAAAAAAATTCCATTGGTGGGGGCGGCACCATTTTCGGCACCTTCACCTCCATCAAGGGGATCTCCCAGGATGCGGCAGGTGATCTATACGCTACCGACGGCAGGGCCGGCAACGTTCAGGTGTTCAGATACCAGGAAGCTTACAAGGATCAGATAAACGGGGGATGGCTGCCGACCTATATTGTCACCAATGAAACCAAGAAAGCCAACGTCAACACGTTGACACCGGCGGGCCTGGTGATCACCGAGGACGGCAAGAACATGGTACTCCTGGAGTCCATGAGCAAAACTCTAGCGTATTTCAACCTCCAGAGGGACAAGGCAGATGCCGTTCAGTATCCCTCTCTGGAGGAAAAATAAAGAGACTTTCGCTGGCCAGGGAAGGGTGTCCTTTCCTGGCCTAAGGTAGACGATCAAAATAACTCAACAAGAGAGGGGAGGTGGATGAATAAGCTACCGGCGAGAACCAAGCACCCCTACCGCCCGCCGGTACAAGGCAACATGGCGCAGTGGGCGCCATCAGCGGTATGAGAAGCAGGCGCGCCGTACCAGCCCGGTATCACAGGAACTGGGGCGAGCCTGACCGTGGGGATCAACCCCGCAAGTCGAAACCTAACTAGTTGTTTTGTTGAGCCTTCCAGGAGGAAAATGTAATGAAGAAACTTGGAATCCTGATCACCGCTATTGCCATCGTGGCCCTGGCCGCGACCGGTGCCATGGCGGCCCTGATCAACACCAACCACAACGTTGTGGCCCACGATAACCTTTCTGGTGCCACCGCCCAGCAGGGCGCCTGCTCCTTCTGCCACGTGCCCCACGGGGCAGCCGGCGTCGGCCTGTTCCCCAGCGGTCTCGGCGCTGTCTCCGGTGGCGGGTCCGCTTGGGAAGGCGATGCCATCGCCCAGATGTGTTGGGATTGCCACGGCGACATGGTCACTCCCTCTCCTGCCACGCAGCAGATCGTGCCGTTTCAGGGTGTCCTTGACGGAGCCCACGGCCGTGACGCTACTTTACTGGTTACCGGTACCCTAGGTTGGGGCGACATCACCGGCGCCGACCCGGATCCGGCCCTCGCGGGCATCTACGGCTACGACGCTGCCACCGACAGGATCGGCTGCCAGTCGTGCCACAACCCCCACGATAACGTCCAGCGGCCGTTCCTCCGGGACAACGCCATCGGCGAGGCCGTGGCTGAGGGGAATTTCCTGACCCTCTGCAACGACTGCCACATCAACCGCGCTGCCACGTCCACCAGCGATGCCGTGGGTGGATCCAGGCAGAACCATCCCACCGATAACCGGGCCCTGGCTGATACGGTTGCTTCAAGCCTCTACCAGTTTGGTGTTGCCGGTTATTCGATCCGCTTCGACAGCACCTGGGCCAGCCTCGCTGTGGAGATCACCTCGGTTGCAGCCGGTAACGACGTCGAGCACTGGAACCTGGGCGGCAAGTTCGTGCAGGGTTCTGCCGGTGGGATCAACTGCGCTACCTGCCACATGACCCACTCAAACGAGGTTGACGAAACCGCCTACGCCGTGGGCGACGGCCTTGCCGGCAACCAGGTTGGCGCCTTGCCTGTTGGCTGGGGTTATAATTTCCTCCTGGCGCTGGATAGCAACCCCGCCGCCGGTGCTATTGCCGCCGTGTGTGCCGGCTGCCACGACATCGTCGCCGATCCCGCCGCCGGCCCAGGTGCCGCAACCACGTACTCTCACCCTTACCAGTCTGCGGCCCCGTGGGGAGTCTCGGTGGACATTGTTGCTATGGCCAACAGTTACGGCGCCAAATGGGGCGGAGTTGCCCCCAACGAGACAATAGTATGCCAGTCCTGCCACGACATGCACTTTGCAAGGCTTAGCGACTTGGCTAGCACCGACACTTATTCGCTTCAGAGGGTCTACTGTGAGGACTGCCACGATGCGGCTTCTTCCAAGACCGGCCACCACCCCTCCGGTATCGATGTGACCTGGACTGGTACAACCCCGGAACTGCGTGATGACGGCGCCGGCGGTCCCCCCGAGATCGGGTCCGACGTGACCTGGAACGCTGTTGACCGAGCTGACGTCCAGAGCGCATCCGTGGTTGACTGGACCAGCAGTAACACACCTTACCGTTTCGCCACTTCGGCCGTTGAGGATGGCGTCATGAGCTGCGCCACCTGTCACTTCAGCGGTGCTCACAACAACGCCACCGCTTTCCCTGGTGTGGTCGGTGACGCCGCTGAGGCGACCATGTGTGTGGACTGCCACGGGCTGAACCCCTCTGTGTACACTGCGCAGGTTGGTGGTCTTGAGCAGGACGGCACCCACTTCCTCGGTCCGGTTACCGTTACCGGGTACAAGTGGGGTAATGAAACCGGTGCTGTAGACAGTGTCACCCCGGCAGCAGGTGCAGGTGCTGCGTTCTACGGCACGGGCGGCGAACTGATCTGTACCTCGTGCCACTTGATCAAGACAGATACCTATATAGTGCAGACGGCCAACAACGTGGGCGACAACGAGGCCGGCACAAAAGACACTATCGGTATGATGCTGTCTCCCTCGGGTAACGCTGTCGATGATGGTGGTGGTGCTACCAACACCGTTACGGGCGACTTCCTTTGCACCGATTGCCACGGTGCGGCCCCTGGTGCCAACACGACCCATCCGGTCCAGCCTGAAACAACAGGTGCCATGTCGGCTGCAACGCTTCCCAATGCGACGGTCGCCGATAACGGCGTGACGCCTACAGCCACCAGCGGCATCAACTGCGAGTCCTGTCACCGGGCCCACGATGCTTCCACCGCCTGGTGGGCAGGCAAGTTGGCTTCTGATGGTCACTACATCCTTGAAGCCAACGTCCCCGTGCTGGGCGGTGCTGGTGCCGAGTATGTGAACGAGCAGGTGCTCTGCAGCTCCTGCCACCTTAAGTAACGCATGCAGTTTGCTGTAGTAGATCCAAATTAATGTAAGGCGCGTGGGGGGAATATCCCCCCACGCGCCTCTTTGTTATTTACGGAAAATGGTACCTGGCAGTAGTATCGGGATAAGGAAACGATCCCAGGATCTTTTTCGAAATTTTAGTCGGAAGGAGTGTTACCATGCGTAAACTTTTACTTATAATGCTGGCAGGCCTGATGGTGCTGTCCCTTGGGGTCGCGCCTGTTCTCGCCGGACCGGTCCTTGCCGGGGAAATGCTTCCGGATACCCTCTCTGTGAAGACATTAGATGGTAAAGAATTGATGCTAAAATCCATTACTCAGGGAAAGCCCTCGGCCCTGATATTTTTCAACACGTCGTGCCGTAATTGCCTCAACGAGATCAAGTGGGTGTTGCGCAAGCATAAGGACCAGAATAACGTCCTCATTTCTATCGACCTTGCAGGGGCACCGGCCGTAAAGCGCTACCAGAAGCAGTATATGCGGGATTACCCGGATTACCCCATCTACCTGGACCAGGAGTTCAATGTTGCCGGCGCTTTCGGCCTGTCAGTGACGCCCGCCTCGGTTCTCGTTGACAAGGATGGTAAGGTAGTTAAGGTATTCTCCGGATACGACAAATCCAGTGAAGAAGAGATCAACGCGCTATATAAATAATTGTCGTCATTTTTCATTTTAATTGTCACCATAATGTGATCTATTCTTTGATCTATTTCCAGGGGGGGGCATGATTGCCACCCCCTCTTTATTCGGATAGTTTGCAACAGCAAGGTTACACGGGAGGTTTAAATGAGATCCAGTTTTTCCTGTCAGCGGCTTTTGGCAGTTTTAATCTTTGTTTTGATTAGTGCGGTAATCTCATCCTGCGGGAAAAAGCCGTTTGAAAAGGTGGAACAGCAGCCAGTCGGGGAGGCCGAGGTGGCCGCACTGCGGGAGGCCGATCCGGGTAGCCCTGTATTGGAGGCCGGGGGGTATCCTGTTGAAAAGCAGGAGCTAAGTGATGCCTTCATGGACCTCTTCTCCAAGCCTTCCTCGGAAGATACTTACGAGTCGGTTGCCCGCGAGACCCTTAACACGGTCATGTCACGGCACTACCTGTTTCTGGAGGCTAAGCAGAGAGGCCTTGAGGTTGATGCGGAGACCTGGTTACAGTGGAAGGTAAAAAGCCGTTTCTGGATAGGCATCACTTTTATGGGTTTAAAAGGCAAGGATTTCGTGGTGCCGGAGGAAATTCTGGCTCAGTTGATTCCCGAAGACGCCAGGGCGTTCAAACTCCACCAGTTGACTCTTCCGGATCTGGCGGCAGCCCAGGACATCCTGTCGCGCATTAACGAGGGTCAGCGCATAGAGGGCCTGGCCCCGGAATACAGCATTGATCCCGTTGCCCTGCGGGGAGGGGGGATCAAGGACTGGCAGGTCATGGCCATGGGAAATATCTACGGGGATGAGATTCTTGGTAAGCTGGTAAACGTGGAACAAGGCCGCCATTCGGAGATCATTCGCACCCCCATTGGCTACACGATCTTCCGCGTGGATGAAAAAAGACCCTTGTCTGACTCCGAGAAAACCGGGATCAGGACACGCCATCGCAACGAGCTTCAAAACGGGATGGTCAATGCGTACCTGGAACAGGTCCGTTCAAAGTATCCGCTTGAGATCAAACATGACGCCCTAAATAAAGCGCTGGGCGAAAATAACCCTGAGGCGGTGGTAGCATTAGTGGGTAATTTCCCTGTGACCCTCAAGTTTATGCGAACCTATGCGTATCACCTTATGGTCTCTGTGGACCGCCCCGCGGACGACAACTTGGAAACGTGGGTGAGGGTGATTAACCTGATGAGCCCAGGTCTGGCTATGACCGAGGAGGCGATGGCTCAGGGCTTCGGGGATGACCCGATGGTCCAGGAAAACCTGGCCCGCGTGAAGAAGTACAGCCTGGCGACCACCATGATAGCAACCCTTGCCCGCCAGGTCGAACCCACTGAGGAAGAGCTTTATACCTTTTACCGCGAAAAGTTTGGCAACGTCGATGAACCAGGTGTTTTCAGCGTGGATGGAGCCCGGGATATTGACTTCGAAACAGCTGAAAAGATCAGAGGACTCCTGGAAAGCGGCACCTCCCTGGACGAGGCTCTTTCAGCGGTGAGCCTTCCCGACACTGGAGAGAGGCTCTCTGGGACGTTCAAGGACGGCGATTTTGACCGGGCCACTTTACTTGTTTTGGAGAAGACCCCCTCCGGGGAAGTTGCGGGACCGATAGGCATCGGGTTGTCCTATGGTGTTTACCGCATCACCGGTAAGCGCCGTGGAGAAATGCCGCCCTACGACCAGGTCCGGGAGTTGGTCAGGGCCCAGTACACCACCAACAACAGCTCCGACCAGCGCTCCGATATCATCGTGCGCCAGAGCAAAGCAAACCCGGTGAAATATTTTTACACCCGAGAGGTCATCGACAAAGTGATAGGTGAGTGGCTTGATTTGCAAAAAGCGCTTCGGGGCGTGTCGCCTCCTGGTGGTTTTCACCAGCGCGGCGGCCCCAGCGAGATCATCGTCCCGGGTGGCGGTCAACGGCCTGCGGGCCACCCATGATCGGCCGAATATCCCGAAACCAAAAAGTAAAGGGCGGACCGCACGCGGTCCGCCCTTTACTTTTCCTTACAGGATGTGGAGCTAGGGTTCCACGATCTTTATCACGGCTTTGTTGCGAAGTTCCTCCACTTTGGTTACGATGGCGGCATTCATCCCCTCCCCTGTTATACGTGATCCAAGAGACCCTTTAACCTCCTCGAAAGTGGATCCCTGGCGGGGGATGAACGATTCCACGAACAAGATGATGTAGAATACCTCTCCGTCCTTCTTGACGTTCCGGAAGTAGGTGGCGGACCCGGGTGCTACATCCCGGCCCTTTTCGTAGACGATCCCCCCTACCCGGGAGTCCGTTGTGTTGTCGAATACCCAGGCTACCGCTGCTTTGCCGCCCAGCCGTTTCTTATACCGGTCTACAAGGGCTTTGATGTCGGCCCGGGACCGAACCGAAGTCTTGTCCTGTTTCATGTCACGCAGGAAGGCCTCGTCCACCTCGTCGCCGATGAAATTCACGCCCACGTAGCTGTAGGTCAGACTCTCCACCCCGCTGATCTCGTTAATTTTTTCATCGTAGTAGTCCCTTACTTGGTCCGAAGACAACGCTTTGGGCGCCAGGAATTCGGTAGCATACTTGCGTGCCAGGTAGGTGTGGAGGGAAAGAGCCCGGTGCTGGTTCATCTCCAGCTTCAGTGGGGCGAGGAACTTTGACATTTTCTCGGTCCCTCCCAGCATGGAAAGGCTTTTTTCATAATAATCGCTGAACTCCTTTTCCGTTACCGTGACGCCGGCATCTTTGGCGGCGCGTACAAGCAGTTCACGCCCGATCATCTGGTGCAGAACCGGCTGGATATGTTTTTCGCAGTATTGATCGAAATCTACCATTCCGTGAAGGGAGATGGTGGAAAGAGCATTGAGTTTCAACTGGGACAGGATAAGCTCCCCGTCCAAATTAATGCCGTTGATTATCACCTTTGGGGGGCGATAGGACATGTCGCCGGAGTCGTTGGTAAGCTGTAAAGGTGCGTCTGCGCCCTTGGATCCGGGAGTTGATTGATTACTGAAGGCCAAAGCCGGCATCTGGGTGACAAGTAATGTACCGGCAATAATCAGGCAAATTGTGAAGAATCTCATGGCAGCAGGTCCTTTCCAGGGTTGTGGTTCAAGCAAGTTCACTTTAGTTGCCGGTTTTCTTTCTCAATATCGTCATTTTTTGCTGGGCGAGCGAGTTGTATTTCGGATCCCCCAGCCAGTAACGCATGAAGTTCTGGTAGTTGACCAGGGCTTCATTAAACTGGCCCAGGTTCTCGTTGGCAAGAGCAATGTTATAGTAGGACAT
>JARGFV010000113.1 GCA_029210545.1 bacterium | reverse complement strand
TTTCCCTTTCCCCAGGACATTAATGAGCCAGGAAAAGTTCCGCCTGGACTTTTTGCGACTCTATTAGGTATCGGATCTTGGATAATATGCATTCTCTGGAATCTGGAATTGAAACGGGAAAAACTTATGGGATACCTTGCCAAACTTTACCTGGAGAGCATCGGAGTGCGGCACTTGCCGTCCCGCGGGCCTGCGGGAGTGGTCCTGCAGCCTGAGGTGGGTGGTGAAGTCCAGCCCGGAGATGACCTTGCCCTGGACGGTTTGAGGAGGGATCTGGGGGACTGCAGGCGATGCGGCCTCGCTGCCGAAAGGAACAATATCGTGTTCGGGGTCGGAGATCCGGGGGCCAGGGTGGTTTTCGTGGGGGAGGCCCCAGGGCGGGACGAGGATCTGCGGGGTGAACCTTTCGTCGGCAAAGCCGGCCAGACACTCACGAGGATCATCGCAGCAATGGGGCTTACACGGGAACAGGTGTACATCTGCAACGTGATCAAGTGCCGCCCGCCGGGGAACCGGGACCCTTTACCGGCCGAGGTCGCCATGTGCCAGCCGTTTCTCGCAAGGCAGCTTGAGATCATCCAGCCCCAGGTTATCTGCGCACTGGGCAGCTTCGCGGCCCGGACGTTGCTGGGTTCCGACCTGGGGATATCACGTCTCCGGGGAGATTTTCACGACTACAAAGGCACACCTCTCATGCCCACCTATCATCCGTCCTATCTCCTGCGCAATCCGCACGCCAAGCGGGATGTATGGGAAGATATCCAGAAGGTCATGGAGCTTCTCGGGCTGCCCCTGCCGACTACTGGCCGCAGCTAGGAGCTTGCGGAAAACCCGACAAGGGTTCTCATCTATCGTTTGTCGGAGGATTTAAATCTACCTTGAAGAGACGCATCCTCGCCTTTTTCATCGTTCTTGTCCTCACCGGGGCAACTGTGGGCGTGAAGCTCGCCGCCAGTCCCGAGGTGGACCGTTGGCTCCGACGGACGATCATCGACCAGGCTGAAAAACATCTCGGCGTTCATGCCAGCCTCGGGGAGATCGACCGCAACTTCTTCCTCACGAAGTTATCCCTTTCCGACGTCACCCTCAGGGATCTCAAGGGATCCGGCAAGTCGATCACGGCAGTGAGGATGACCGTTCATATCGATCCATACGCTTTCATCAGGGGGACGCTGGCGATCCGGGACCTCAGGCTGGAAGGTTTGTCCCTGGAGGTTCAACGAAGTCTGGACGGCGAACTCCTCATTGAGCCCCTTTTCCCCTTCTGGCAGCGTTCGGGGGCCGGCGACGGCAAGATCGCACCCCTTCGCTTTACCCTGGGGAACGTTTCCCTCCTGGATGTCGATCTCACCTATACCGACGTACCGGGCGGCCTTCGGGTAAAACTGGAGGACGTGGTCATCCTTCTGTCACGGTCCCGGTTCGACCCGCCGGACCGGCGATCGGTCTCCCTCAGGACGAAAAGCGGCACGCTGAACTGGAAGGCGTTTCCGAAAGGAAAGGATGTCATCATCAGGGACCTGTCCGGAAACTTCGCGGTATCAAGGATGGGCGTTCAGATAGCGAGGCTCACCCTGGACACAGGGCCACTGAGCGTGGATATGTCAGGGATGATGTCCCTGGAAAGGAACGGGGAGATCAATGCGGGCATGACTATCGGGCTGAACCTCGGGCAGATCCCATGGGCGGCCGAGGGTACCGAAGGGAAGGTATCCCTCAAGGGAAGCATGGGTGGAGACCTGTCTGATCCTTCTTTCAGAGGCCAGCTGGAAGGCCGTGAACTCAGGATAGCCGATCGTGTGATCGATCGCATCAGCGCCGACGTGCACCTGGACACTGCCGGTTGCGAGGTGATTAACGGATCCATGAGGTACCGGGGTCAGGAACTGACGACCGGGTTAACTCTCGGATTCGACCCGAAATTACCCTTTGAAATGAGCCTTGAAGCGGACGGTTATCCTCTTCGCGAACTGATGGGGGAGGTGGGCGGCGAGGGATCCACCCCGGACGGCGCTATTAAGGCCACGGCTGTGGTGTCAGGTCAGCTGTCAGGAGGGGCCGCCGACATATCGCTGGACGGAAAGGTGGATGTGGCTATCAGGAACGATCTGAGGAGGGAACTCGACTTTTCCCTCTCCGGCGCCTACGCGAAAATGGCACTGTCTGATATAGGACTCAAAGTCCAATGGGGCGGTTTGTCCGTGGACATCACAGGTTCTGTATCGGGGGACGGCCCTGCTCTGGTCATCGACCAGGCCGGCGGCAGCCTGTCAGATCTGGACGCCGTCCCCGGCCTGGAGGCGATGGAAGGTGAGCTGCGCCTTACAGGGGAAATTTCCGGCCAATGGCCAGATGCCGCGGCCCGGCTCGATATGGAGATCGACGGTCCAGGATGGAAGGGGGTCGCTGCCGATCTGCTCCAGACACACCTCGATCTGGACCGATCCGGTCTGAGCCTCCCCATGGTCACCTTGCGTACCGGTACAACGGTCTTCGTCGGACAGGCCTATCTCCCCTTCGGACCGGGGAAGGGGGAACCATGGGTCGGGGGTGAGATCACCAACGGAAAGGTCGAGGAGATCCTGGAGTCAGGAGGCGTTGGGCTGGAGGTGACGGGAAAGGTGCAGGGCAAATTCGACGCCACGCTTGCTGAAGAAGGTTGGGACGGCACCGGGACCTTGTCTCTTTTCGCAGGCCGGTTTCTTGAAGAGAGCTACGACGAGATAACGGTTTCGGGCAGTCTCGCAAAGGGGGTCCTTACGGCCGAACGGATCGACCTTCTCAAGGACGGGAGGCTGATCACCGGGAAGGGGAACGTGAGCGAGGGACGGTACGAGGTGGAGATGCACACCGAGGACCCGATCCTGGTTGATGGTGTCAGGTATCTGAAGATCATCCGGGTGCCCCTCGCAGGCGAGCTCGCCCTCGCGGGGAAGGCGTCCGGGACGCTTGACGGAAAGGAGCTGGACGCCAGGGTCGACGCGGATTGGGAACAGTTGTTCTTCGAGGGACGCCCCTGGAGGGGAGGTGAGGGAAATTTCCGCTTTAAAGGCAGCCGCCTCGAGGCGCAGGCAAAACTCCTGGATGGAGATTTCGCGGCTGAGGCGACGGCCGATTTTCGCGGGAGGTTTCCTTTTTCCGGCACGATCCGGTCACCGGACAAGGTGGACAGGGATGCGATCAACGATCTGATCGGGGTCAGGATCCCCGCCGATGCCGTGTCGGGATGGGTCTCGTTGACAGCCGACGCCGCCGGGATCCTCAAGAGGATCAGCCAGACCCGGGTGGACGGTGTGATCACCGCCGCGGACATGGAGATAAAGGGTGTCCACTTCAAGTCGCGGGACCGGATCCCCTTTACCTATTTCCCTCAGACAGGTATCAGGTTCACTGAACTCAACCTGCAGTCGGGCGAGTCCGTGTTAACCGGTGAGCTGGGGATCGCTCCGGATGCCGGTATCGGGGGGAATGTCACCGGCAGTATCGACCTGAAAGGGCTGTCCTTTCTCGAACCTACTGTGGATTCCTTTACCGGACAGGCCGACATCCTGATAAAGGTGGACGGCAGGCTTGCGAAACCCCTTCTCAACGGATCTGTCCGGTTTGCCGGCGCGAGCTGTGTGGCCCATATCCCCTTCGACCTTCCGGTAACAGATCTCAAGGGTAAACTGGAGATCGTCGGCGACCAGCTTCATTTCGGTCAGATCATCGGCGCTACCGGCGGCGGGACCATCCTCATGGGGGGAGAACTGGGCATGGCCGGGGTCAAGCCGGTCAATGGAACGCTGACCTGGAAGGCCGAAGGTGTTCCTGTCAGCTTTCCGGAAGGTCTGGAAACGGTCGACCGTGCCGACCTTTCTCTCAGGTTCTCGGAGGATCGCGGACTGCTCAGAGGCACCGTCAGCATGGACGAGGGAGTGTACAGGAGAGAGGTGGATATCGACAACCTCATCGCCCTTATCTCCGAAGCCGGCGACACCGGTCCGGGCAATAAGGGTCCGGAAATCAACGGGCACAAGGGACGATGGCTCGGGCTGGACGTCGGGATGGAAACAGCGGCACCCATTACAGTTGATGTCAAGCTTATGCGCGGTACCGCGACGGGAACCCTGCACCTGCGGGGGACCGCGGCCGAACCGTCCCTGTCAGGGAGGATGGAGGTCCTTGAAGGGACGATCGAATACCGGGGACACTCCTTCGAGGTGACGAGCGGTTCCGTCGGTTTTTTCAACCCCAAGAGGATCGAGCCCAGCTTCGATTTCGGAGGGAGGACCGAGGTGACGGGCTTCGACAGGGAAGGGAAGGTCAGAGACTACTCGGTTGAGCTTCTCGCTTCCGGCGTGCCCGACAGGTTCCGGCTCGAACTGGCTGCCTCACCGGCTCTCAGCGAGGGGGACATCATCTCTCTCCTGACGTGGGGAGCGGTTGGAGAACAGGCCTTTGCCTCCAGATCAGGCCTGTCGGCCGCCGAGGCCACCCTCCTTCTCACGCGTGAGCTCAAGGGAAAGCTGGAGACGGAGGTTGAGCGGGTGACCGGTTTCGACCGGTTCGTGATCAACCCTTCCTCCATTTCCTCCACCGGTGAGAGGACGACCCGGATCCAGGTGGACAAGAAGTTGAGCGACAAGGTGTATCTGACCTACTCGACACCGATCCTCACCGACGAGGAACAGGAGGTGTCCCTCAAGTACAGGATCTCCGAAACGTTCAGCCTCGTCGGTGAGCAGCGTGGCGAGAAGGATTACGGGCTGGATCTTGACTTCCAGTTCGAAATACCATGATGCGGACGATCATCCCGACCCTTATCCTCCTGTTTCTTTTCGCCTTCCCTGTCCACGGCAGAGGAAACGGCTCCGCCTTGGCCGATCACGCCGGGGAAAATATTGCCCTGGTGGAGATCTCAGGTGCGATCGTGACATCCCGGGAAATGGAAGCGCTGATCCCCGCCGCCGCGGGCGAACCGTTTTCACCCGGCAAGGTCAGGGACGGTGTCCTCAACCTCTTCCGTACCGGACTTTACGAGCGCGTCGACGTCAGGGTCCTTCCTGCCGATGATGGCGTTGTCCTCAGGTACGAGGTTGTCCCCAGGAGATGGCTCGAGGATGTCGAATTCATCGGAAATCTGGCGCTCTCGGACGGTGAACTGATCAGGAAAGTGAATTTCAGGAAGAACGAGGAGATCACCGAAGAACGGCTCGTGGAGAACGCCGTCCGGATCAAGGAATATTACGGCTTCCGGGGGTATCCGGAAACAGAGATAGCGTTCAGGGTCGTGGCCGGCCGGGAGAACCGTACCCGGGTCATCTTCGAGGTAAAGGAAGGTAACGCTCTCTATATTTCCCAGATCGCCCTCACCGGGGATCCCGGTTTTTCCCGGATGAAACTCCTCGCTATCATCGCATCCGCCCCGGGGGGAAAGGTCGACGGGGAAATGGTGAAAAGCGACCTCAAGAAGATCCGGGATAACCTGAGGGACCGTTTCTATCTTGACTCACAGATCACTTACAGCCTGAAACCCGCCCACGACTTCCCCGACAGTGTCGAGCTTACCTTCGATGTGAACAGGGGGCCGGTCACTGCCTTGTCAGTACAGCTGGACGATCCTGATGAATCCATGAGGGTCGAACGCCGCATGAAAAAGGTTTTCCTGGCTTCCGACAGCACGGAGAAGGCCAAGGCGGCCCTTACCGATGAGCTTACATCGAAATACCGCTCACAGGGATATCCCTTTGCGTCCCTGTCCTGGGTCGAGGACCGATCCGACACATCGGTCCGGACCCTTACGTTGTCTGTGGACCGGGGCCTGAGGACCTTTATCGGCGGTATCGAGGTG
The DNA here is from genome assembly GCA_029210545.1 of bacterium. Classification (NCBI taxonomy): domain Bacteria; species bacterium. The sequence goes on along the minus strand of JARGFV010000113.1, from coordinate 2,035 downwards.
GAGGGGGTCCGATTCCTGCCCGATGATCGGCTCCACAGTGCTCTTGGCCTGGACAGGGGGGCGCCGTTCGTGAAGACAGAGCTGGATGGGGGTGTCCGGTCCCTGTTAAGGGAATACAGGTTCGAAGGGTTCGTGGCTGTTCAGGCGGAGGTGAAGCCGTTGAACTTCATGGTTCTGAACGGCCACCAGGAGGTCCTGATCAGGATCGTTCTCGAGGAGGGGGAGCGTGTCATCCTGAAACAGCTGAAGGTGAACGGAGGCCCCTACGGCGAGGAAAAGGCAAAAGGGTTCGCGGCAGTTGCGGAGGGCAAGGGGTACGTCCCTGAACTTGTCGGGAGGGGGCGGGAGGCCCTGCTCCAGCGGCTTGGCGCTGACGGATATCTGTACGCGGCCGTCTCCGTGACCGAGCCGGTCGAGGCGGGTGAGGGCACCGTCGAAGTTACCCTGAATGTCGAGGAAGGACCCAGGGTCAAACTGGGCAGCGTCATCATCACCGGCAACGAGAATGTCAGCCCCAGGATCATACGGCTTGCCCTGGATCTGAAACGCGGCAAGGTCATCACCAGGGACGAGATCCTCAAGGCCCAGAAGAGGATCTACGAACTCGGTGTCATGGGTTCGGTGGACGTCCAGTTGGCCGATCCCGACGTACCACAGGAGTACAAGGACCTCCTGGTGACGGTCAAGGAACGACCCAGGTACGTTGTCGGCTTCAGGCTCGGGTACGGCAGCGAAGACAAGCTGAGGGCCAGTGCGTCCCTGACCTACCGGAACCTGGGAAACATGGCCAGAAAACTCACTCTGATCGAAAAGGCCAGTGATATAGAAAGGGCCGCCACCTTACGTTACTCCCATCCCTGGTTCGTTTCCAAACCGATCGATCTGACTCTTTCCCTTTCCGATGTACTGGAAAAGAGGGAAAGTTACACGCAGGACTCCCTTTCCATTGCAGCGGATTTCGTAAGGGAAATGTCCGAGATAACGGAAGCGAGGTTAGGATATTCCTATGAAAGCCTCAAGCTGAGGAACGTTTCTCCCGACGCCCAGCTTTCCACCGACGATGCGGGAAAAATAACCGTTGCCGCCGTGGCCGGGGAGATCATCTACGACGACAGGGACGATTTCCTTGATCCCTGGTCCGGTCTCCTGGGAGATCTTCTCCTCGAGGTCGCTGCCACCGGCCTGGGCTCCGAAGCCGAGTTCGCCAAGCTGGAGATCGCGCTCCATCGCTACTTGCCGTTAGGCAGCGGGATAGTCCTGGCAGGGCTCCTGAGGACGGGTGGTGTGCTGGCCTACAGACGCAGCGAGGATGTTATCATCAGCAAACGGTTCTTCCTGGGTGGGCAGAACTCGGTGCGCGGCTACCGTCTGGACAGCCTGGGACCGAGGGATAATGACGGGAACCCTGTAGGCGGCAACTACATGCTCAACGCCAACCTGGAATTTCGCTTCGGTTTTTATAAAACGGTCAGGGGTGTCATTTTCCTGGACTCGGGCAGTGTCTGGCTTGACAAGCGCAGCACCATCGGGGAAGCTGATTTCGCCTTGCGGTACGCGGGAGGCGCAGGATTAAGGTGGAGCTCACCCATCGGTCCTTTGAGCCTTGACTACGGGTACAAGCTGAACCCGGTGGTGGAGGATGAGCATGACAGGTACCGATGGCACTTTTCCATCGGCCATGCCTTCTAATAAATGAAGGGCGCGGGGCACAGGGCGCAGGGAAAAACGATTGTCATTGCGAGCTTTTGAAACAGCCAGTTTCATTACTCTCCCTCTCCCCCTCATGCAGGCTCACTTCATTATCCTTCCTCCCCCTGCCAACAGCCCCTTTCCTTATTCTCCCTCTCCCCCTCATGTAGGCTCCCTTCCTTATCCTTCCTCCCCATGCCAATAGCCCCTTTCCTTATTCTCCCTCTCCCCTCCGGGGGAGAGGGCCGGGGTGAGGGGGAAAGTTTTCCCTGAGGGGGGAGGATCCGCCGTCGCTCAAGCTATGGCGGGACAAGTCAGAGGTGGGGGTGAAAGTGATTTTTGAGGG
>JARGFV010000112.1 GCA_029210545.1 bacterium | reverse complement strand
CGGGCGCCTCTCCCAGGCGCGGCTGCTTTTGTCGGTCATCGATCCGGGCGCCCTTCCCAGGCGCGGCTTGTCATTGACTTAAGGTTCGAGTCATTGATTTGGGCGCCCCGCGCGGGGCGCATTGATGGACTTTTTGCGAGTCCATCAATACCTGAGATCCAGGAGGTTTCTTTGCGAAACTTCGCGTACTTTGCGGTCAATCAGCTCTTGCCGCTTTTGCAGGAACCGAGCTTTCTGGGATTGCCACGTCGCCCTCGTCAAGCTCGATGCTCCTCGCAATGACAGCATAGGGGTTTTCCCGACACCCCGATACCCCGATACCCCGTTTCGTTCCGAAGGAACAGACATCCTCTTGTAAGTCCATCATATTTTGTAAAAATGCTGCCTGAGCCTATCCACGACGCCGGGGGGAACCATGCTGCTCACGTCCCCGCCCAGGCCGGCGATCTCCTTTACAAAACTGGAGCTCAGGTACGCGAACGACTCCGAACTGATCATGAAAAAGGTTTCTATGGAATTTTCCAGGCGGCGGTTCATGAGAGCCATCTGGGATTCATACTCGAAATCGGAAACGGCCCTCAAACCCCGGATGATCATCTTGGCGGAATGCTTTTTCACCGCGTCCACGAGCAGCCCGTGGAACGGCACGACCTGGACCGTCTTCCCGCACGGTTCCACAGCTCCGTTGATCATCTCCAACCTTTCATCGAGGGTAAACAGGCATTTTTTCCTCGTATCGGCGGCAACCAGGACGATGACCTTCGGGAAGATGGACGCCGCTCTGGTGATGAGGTCAACATGTCCGTTGGTGATGGGGTCGAAAGTCCCGGGGTAGATGGCGATGGTTTTCATTCGGGTCCCTCTGGCAGCGTGGTGGAGTACTCGAAGGCTCTGCGATTAATTTACCGGGATCCGGAGCCTTGCGGGGTTCTTCAACAGGCTTCCGGATCGCGGAAGGTGTAAAAAGCCAAACAAACGTTCCCGTATCTTCTCGTGTCCACAGGTTCCATGTCGTCAGGTGCTGTCCCGGGAGCGTTACCCGGAGAGTGCTCCAGCACCACGAGGCTTCTTTGGAGGGATTTAGCACGTTTGGATAAGGCCGACAAGGTCAAACTCCCCTCGCTGCCGCTGTAGGGCGGATCGGCGAAAACAATGTCGAAACCGCTGCCGAGATCGGCCGTCTTCAGGAACGGCAGGACAGCCCTCGCGACCACCCTGGACCTGATCTTGAGGCCGCAGGACTCGATGTTGGCGGTCAGGTACTTGAGCGCCCGGGGATCCCTTTCCACGAACACGGCCTCATCCGCACCCCTGCTGAGCGCCTCGAGGCCCATGGCGCCCGTCCCACTGTACAGATCAAGGACCCGGGCGCCGACAACCCTCTCGCCCAGGATCGAAAAGACCGCTTCACGGACACGATCGCCGGTTGGCCGCGTCCCTTTCCCTTTCGGACACAGGATCTTGTGTCCCTTCGCGCTGCCGGAGATGATGCGCATAATCAAGTTTCCAGTTCACGGTTTACGGTTTACAGTTTTGAACCTTTTGCATCACAAGTGTTTTCTTTGGGGCTTTTTACTGTGAACCGTGAACTGTGAACCGAAAACTCCGCCTAAAACGGGGTCAGATCCTCTCCCGGTTTGAGGGATTCGATGTAGGCGGCCAGGAGCCTGGCGGCGTTCTCCATGTCCTTGAGGTTGACCATCTCCACGGGCGTGTGCATGTACCTGTTGGGAATGCTGACGAGACCCGCCGCCACGCCGCTCCGGGTCAACTGGATCACGTTGGCATCGGTTCCGGTGGCCCGGGACGACGGTTCCACCTGGTACGGAATTTTGCTCCTGGCAGCCAGCTTGACCAGCTTTTGGAATATCCTTGGATTGATATTGGGGCCCCGCGCGATGACCGGACCTTTCCCCAGGCTGATATCTCCGACCTGTTTCTTGTCCACCTCCGGATGATCGGAGGCGAAAGTCACATCGATGGCGATCCCTATATCGGGATCGATCCCGTGGGCGCTGGTCTTGCCCCCCCGGAGCCCCAGCTCTTCCTGCACGGTGGAAACCCCGTAGACCGCGGCGCTGATCTTCTTTCCCTTCAGGAGCCTCATGACCTCCGAAACCGTGAAACTCCCCGCCTTGTCATCAAAACCGCGACCGATGACCGCCGACCCGTTGATCACCTCGAAGCCGTCAGGGAAGGTCACGGGGTCGCCCAAAGAAACCTTCTTCTCCGCCTCCTTGCGGTCGCCGGCGCCGATGTCGATCCACAACTGGTGCCACTCCAGTTTCTGGTTGGCCCTTGCCTGGGCATCCATGAGGTGGATGGCTTTCCGGCCGACGACTCCCAGCACGGGACCTGACGCCGTGTGAATCACGACCCTCCTCGCCGGGACGAGGTGGATGTCCACCCCGCCGATGCAGGTGAACGAAATGAAACCTTCATCAGAGATGTATTTCACCATGAAACCCACCTCATCGCTGTGACCGGCCAGCATGACGCGCGGGGAACCGTTGGCGTTCAGGGTGGCGATAGCGTTGCCGTGGACATCCATCCGCACCTCGTCGGCAAACGGGGATGTGCGGTCCATCCAGACCTTCTGGGCCGGTCCCTCGAAACCGGAAGGGCTCGGGGCCGCAATGAGGTCTTGCAGAAAACTAAGGGATTCTTTGCGCATCGTTGTTCCTTTCTGTGTAGGCGGTCAGCATTCAGGGCCCATCTTGTGGCATCTGCCAGCTGATCAAATATCTTGTGTCTGATCTCAGATCTCACATCTCAGTGGGAACAAGAATATTGGGATTGAGATCTGAAATATGAGATTTGAGATTATTCCTCCTCGAAAGCGAGCCTTACCAGTTCGGGAAGGACTTCGCCGCCTTTGCCGAGGATGGTGCCGCTGGCCGTGCCGGTAAGCGGGGTTGGATCGAGGTTCACCTCAAGCACGTACCCGCCGTTTCCGAGAGCCGCGTAGGCCAGGGACGCCGCCGGCTGAACCACGCTGGATGTCCCCACAACCATGAGAAAATCCGCGCCGGCAGAAGCGACATACGCTGATTCAAGGGTTTTCCTGTCCAGGCTCTCGCCGAACCATACCACATCCGGCCGCATGAGCCCGCCGCAGGCCGGGCAGATGATCACACCATCTTCCCCGGCAAGGTCGACGACAGCAGGGCAATCCTGGCACCTGGCCCTGTGGATAGTTCCGTGAAGCTCGAGGATCCGCTCGTTTCCCGCCTCCCTGTGGAGGCCGTCCACATTCTGGGTGATGAGGGTGAAATGTTCCACATTTCTCTCGAGCCAGGCGATGGCATCGTGGCCGGGGTTCGGCCGGACCGACCTGACAAGGGCACGTCTCCAGTGATACCACTCCCAGACCAGATCCGGGTCCCTTGCGAAGGCCTGTGGTGTGGCGAGCTGTTCGGGCCGGTGTTTTTTCCAGAGTCCATCCGGCCCCCTGAACGTAGGAACGCCGCTTTCCGCAGAGATCCCGGCCCCTGTGAGTACCGCCACCGACCTGGAAAGCCTCAGCCGCTCCGGCGCTTCAGCGGATATTTCCATATCCATCAAGTCAGCCCTGTGATGGAAAGGATGTTCCCTGACATGATGGCCTCCCTTTCCTCTTCGGAGACACTGAGTTTCCTGACACGATCGACGCTCCAGTTGGGGCTCCCGTATGGATAATCCGAACCGCACAGGAACTTTTGTGCCCCGTATTCCCTGACGAGGGACTCGCTTATTCCGGCCAGGCTCACGTCGAACCGCACGTTCTCCTTGTGACCCACGGCGGCCAGGACCCTCTCCGCTCCCCCGTTGAGCCCCCCCATGTGCGGGAGGATAATGGTCACATCCGGATACAGGTCCACGAACATCACGGTAACGTCGAAATGCTCCTCGAAATTGATGGGCATGCCTCTGTCGCGCAGGTAATCCATGATCGCTTTCATCCCCGGTTCCGTAAGAGCCTCCTCGATCCGGCTGTCGTCCATACCCAGGTAAGTCCCGCCAAAATCGTGGCCCGGCGTGAACCAGCAGTGCCACTTGATCCCCATGTAGGGATCGAGGACTCCGGGATCGGGCAGCCTCGGAAACGCACGGTTGGTGCTGTACGCGTTCCCGCCGATGTAAAAGAAGGGGATGTGATCGTTTTTCGATGTGACTTGAAGGACGTAGTCGTTGTCGGCGGGGATGTCGGCGCTTTCCGGATCGGCGAATACCACCGCCCTGTCCACACCGGCCTGGTCCAGGACTTCCTGGATCTTTTCCATGGGAAGGTGTCTGCGTCCTATGTGGACGTGGGCATCGATGATCTCCATGGTTATCTCCTTTGGCAAATAGAAACAGTACGACGAGCGTGAGGCTGATCTTACCGCTTTTAAAGCAACCGCGCCTTCCCCCGCATTTCAGCCTTTCTCCGTGTCCTCCCGCCTTCGCAATCAGCTTCCGGCTTCGCTCTTCGAGCTACGCCGCGACAAGTCGGCGTGGCAAGAATTACAGATCCCGGATCCAGCCTTTCTCTACCCCGGTTCGTAGGTGGCGGAAGCCGAATCCGATTCCGCAACAGTCACTGAATCGACGGCAACACCTCGTCCCGTCAGGCGCTCACCGGCCCGCTCCCAGATATACCTGGCGATATTTTCGGACGAAGGGCTGGAACCTGAAAAGACCGGGTGCTCGTTGAGGTCGGTGTGGTCCAGTTCCCCTGTGATCTCCCTGAGCGTCTTCTTCAGGTCGCCGAAATCCATGAGTATGCCTGCTTCACCAAGACGGCTGCCGGATACGGTCAGGGTGACATCGAAATTGTGTCCGTGCATCGACTCGCATTTCCCGCCGCTTCCGACGATCCTGTGGGCAGCGGCGAAACCTCCCCGCACTGTTAACCGGTAGATCATCGCCCCGACCCCCCCGATCTGTCCAGAAGGATCAGCTTGTACCTTTCCCTGAGGGTATCGATCCAACGCGTTTTCTCCACTGCGAACGTCTCCCCTGTGAGGTCAGCCTTTATGGCCTCCCATGAATCGTACAGATCCTTCCCACCCCACCGTTCGGGATCTTTCCGGTACGCGTTCTCGATATCCGAAGGCAACACATTGACGAGGAACTGCAGCCGGCTTTCCGTGTACCGGGTCGTCAGCAGGGCGTTTTTCAGCCTGCGAAAAATCTCCCCCTCATCCACATCCCATCGCTGCAGTTTTTCCGAATAGGAGGTGCTGCCTGAGTACTGTCCCAGGTAATCCCGATAGGCATCTTCAGCCTCGCCGCTATTCAATCGGTAGCCGCCCATTTCCTCGACCTCCCGCAGGATGAGCATCCTGTTAAGGTACAGTTCCAGAAGGTCTTCAAAACTGTCTCCTGAACCGTTGACTTTCAGGAGGCCGAAATCAACTTCCATGTGGATATCGCTTCTCAGGACAGGCGCCCCGTCAACGGTTGCGACGACGCCATCCACGAGTTTCCAGCCTGTCCCATCATCCGCCGAAGCCGTGCCGGAGACAACAGTGAAGAGGATTATTGCAGGAAGTATGGTTATGATGAGTCTATTTCTTCTCATAACGGGGTACCGATACACATGAAAGTCTATGCGATGCTTCTGTGCTGTGTCAATCAATGCGGTTCACGGGTTCACAGTTTACAGTAAATTCCGTATTGCGATGGTACTGTAAACTGTAAACTGCACACTGTACACTCTTCCCACATTGACACGGGAGATAAAGGTCAGGTATCTTGGGCGCTATGAAGCTTACCTGCGTCCTTTGTCACAAGGAATATATCTTCGACCCGGGGAAAGTCCCCGAAGGGGGGTTCCGGGTCGGCTGCGGTGTCTGCGGAACCAAATACACGGTTACATTCCCCGACGGGTGGCGGGAATTTCCCGCCCCCGCACAATCCGCACAGCAGGGGGAATCCGCCGCCGGTCATGACAGCCCCGGTGTGGAAGAGAAGTACATCCTCATGGCTGACGACACGGCTTTTTTCAGGGCCCTCATGTCCGATCTCCTCACGAAACAAGGCTTCAAGGTCAAGACCGCCGCTGATGGGCAGGAAGCCCTGAATACCTATAACGCTTCTCCGGGGTCGTTCCGGCTTCTCCTCCTGGACCTCCAGATGCCCAAGATGTCCGGTTTCGGCGTCCTGGAGGAACTCAGTCGCATGGACGGTAAAGTTCCCCCCGTCATCGTCATGACCGGCGTTCACGACAGCCACGAGGATATCCGGATCGTCCGCGAGATGGGCGCCGCCGGGTTCCTGGACAAGAGTCTCGACCCTTCCGTCGCGGTCGAACGGATCAAGATGGTGCTGGCGGAAGCTGAATCGAAGCCGACGGAGTAGCTTCGATTCAGCAGCGCAAAGTACGAAGAACGAAGCACGAAGGAAAATCGTGAACACAAGGCGCCTCACGGCGCCTCAGATCACTGACAAACCCCGTATTTTTTAATGCGGGGTTTGTCTTTTCTCTTCTTGTGGCATTTATTGGGGATTCAGGATATTAAGCCGCCGAGAGTTGTCCAACAGGGCATAGGAACCCGAAATGGCGTCTGTAGTACGCCCGAAATGCCCATAAAAACTGGTTTCCACCCCTTCTTACCGTTCCACAGAGACACCCGGATGTTCTATGGTCAGATGATGTCATTCGCAACTTCTCCCATGCTTTGTGGAATCCACCGTCCCAGTGCGAGCAGGTCAACCATGTACCAAAACTTGCACCGTCATCATGCCATAAGGCTGACTACGGGGGACAATTCAGGCCGCATGCCTGCCTGAAAATCATGTAACCGCAAAACCGCCCAAGAGGGCGGCTTTAATATGGTTAATGGAAATCCTCTCCCCCGGAGAACATATGTGACTTTACATGAAAGGGAACTGTTGGAGCAAGGGTGTGAAATAAGAATCTTGATATGGGCGGTGGTGAAAGAAAAAGAAACACCCCCCGGAATTACGCTTGTCCGGCAGGCCGGGCAGAGGCGCGGGGGGTTCGCTGGTAATTAGAATAGCCATTTCCAGGATTCAAAGCAAGGAGCGTTGCCGTTTCCTCCAGGCCCTTTCTTCTCAAGGTGTATTCCCTTGAAAGAAGAACCCCAGGCTTCCCCCTGGTTTGGATTTACCCTGTGTAACCCTGCCTGCCATGAGCTTGTCGAATGGTGGCGCTGCCTGCGAGGGGCAGTACCGTGGTGAATCAGCTTTTGCCGCCTTTAAAGAAACCGGACACTCTCCCAGAATTTAGTCCTTCTTGGCGTCTTTGCGTCTTTAGCGAGCCACACTGAAGACGTGGCGAGCGAGCGTGAGATCGACTTTACCGCTTTAACAGGATCCGCGCCTTCCCCATGATTTTCGCCTTCCTCCGCCTTTCTCCGTCTGCCCTGAGCATGTCGAAGGGTGGCTCCGTGGTGAATGCTCTTCATGCTTTTACGGCACACGCCAGAGATCTCCCCCAGCTTTCGTTTTCACCTTGCGAAACTCCGCGTCCTCCGCGGTCAATCAGCTCTTGCCGCTTTTAAAGGCGCTAACGCGCTTTGGATTTTGGGTGCAATTCTCAATTCTCAACTCTCAACCGTCCTTCCCCCTCTCGGTTTTTCCCTCCGCTCTTCTCCCCAGGTTATAAAACCTTCCTCTGTGTCCTGTGTTGAAATCCGGGATTTTGCGCCACAAGGCCAGATTGCTTCGTCACTCCACAGATGTGACTACGCCGTGACAGGCCAGCGTGACTCGGGGCAAGCAGGATAGGAAAATTGGGCGAAGTAAACCAGCCAAAGGTCAGCCCGGAGAGGCGGCGCGGTAAAGGAGATATCAGGTCAGTCCCGGTTTTCCTCCAGGATCTCCTGTAGAAGCGGGGTGAGAGAGGGGATGTCTTCCTGAACCGTTTTCCAGATAATGGGGATGGAGACGCCGAAATATTCGTGAACCACGATATTCCTGATTCCCCGCATCTCGGCCCAGGGCACATCCGGATAGCGTTCGATGATCTCTTCGGGAATGTGCCCAGCCGCCTCGCCGACAACTGTCAGGTTCCGGATGACGGCATCGATCGTGCGCGAATCGCCTGAGAACTCTT
>JARGFV010000111.1:2197-8085 GCA_029210545.1 bacterium | reverse complement strand
AAGGCAAAAAGCATTAGAAAAGTCGTTCCGACAAACTTTTACGCAGCGTGTCAGGGTTTTCCGACACGCTGCTAGTAAGTTATAAACCGCTTAAGATCGCCGGCAACTCCCCGGCATCCCTGAACACCTTCCAGCGGTCCGCGTCGACCTCCTTGAAAGCTGCCTCCATCCGTTTTTTCGACACGTCACCACCCGGAACGTCCCGGATAAGGATGCGGGCTACCTGGTCCGCATGGGTCCTGGCAATCTCACCGTACACCTCGGGGTCTTTCTCACCCGCATCCCCAACAAGGATGAACTTTCTGCCGGGATAGCGGGACATGATGGATCCGATGACGGGGACCTTCGTCTCCATCGGCGAGGCGAAGAGGTTGAAAAAGGTCCTGTCCTTTATCCTGAAGCTCCTCAGGGTAAACGCTCCGGGGGGGAACCCCTCGCTGGACATGAACCCGGCGAGAGGAAGGTAAAGCTGCCACGGAGAGGCGGACACGTAGTGAAAGACCGCCCCCTCCTTTTCCCATGCACGGTAGGCTTCCGCCATCCCCGGAACCGGCCGGTACTCCTTCAGGAACGTATTGGCCAGCAGTTCTTCCTTGTCCAGGACGTTGCTAACCTTGATCGTGTCATCGATATCCGATATCACGGACAGCCCGCCGGGAGGGATCAGCTGGACCCTCCCGCCGCGCTTCCGGCCGCCGGTGGTCCCTGTGTCGACCTGGAAAGGAAGCCAGTCCCCTTCCCGGTGGCTTTCCGCAAGGTCCCGGTCTACCTCCACCGTCTTCCCGAAATGGCCCTCCGGACCGGATGGGAGGGTTCTGAAAGCGAGACCCGCCGCCCGAAGAGCGAAGCTCTTGCCGCGCTCGTTGTCCACCAGGAAAAGGCGGGCTCTGCCTCGGAAGATTTCCTCGTCAACCGGATCATCGCCAAGCTCCAGCCATTGGAGAAGCTCACCCACCAGTGCGGACCTCCAGATGGACCCCTCCTCGGGCTCGAACACCCAGCCGTGGACAGGGACGACCCATCTGCCCCTTTCCACGTCGAGATGGGCCGCAGTGGGGAAGAAAACGATCTCCTCGTCAGCCTTCAGTTCCGATGCCGGAGCGGGGGCGGCCGCAAGGAGAATACCCGGTGCCGCCAGGAGCAGCCCTGTGAGCAGAATGCGATGAAAGCGTCCGGATCCATGGAGAATCAAGAGCCCCTCCTTTATCACTTGCCGCCAATACCGCCGATAAGAAAGTATCGTACCTGAAAAGCCGTACACATGCACACCCGTTTCCCGGCGCACCTTATTCCGGCTCGTCTTCGCCGGCCTCCGTGCTTTCCCGCCCCCTGAATATCTCGTAGTAGGCCAGGGGGACGGCCACCAGGGTCAGGATCGTCGAGGCCATGGCCCCGGACATCATGGCGATGGCAAGCCCCTGGAAGATGGGGTCGAAATACATCACGACAGAGCCCACCATGACGGCGGCGGCGGTGAGGATGATGGGCCTCGACCGCACGGCGCCGGCCTTGATCACCGCTTCACCAAGTCCCCCTTCCGACCTTTCCTCCATCTGGATAAAGTCGACCAGGAGGATGGAGTTTCGCACCACGATCCCCGCCAGGGCGATGAACCCGATCATGGAGGTGGCCGTGAAGAAGGTCCCCATGAGCCAGTGGGCGGGAAGGATGCCTACCAGGGTCAACGGGATGGGGAGCATGATGATCACAGGGGTGATGAAGCTGCGGAACCAGGCCACGACCAGGATATAGATGAGGATCAGGACGGCGCTGAAGGCGATCCCCAGGTCCCGGAACACCTCGTAGGTGATCTGCCACTCGCCGTCCCACTTCAGGGTATAGCGGTCCTCCAGGGAGGGGGCCTTCGAGTAGTACTGCTCCAGCTCGTACCCTTCCGGAAGGCTGATGTCCGCGACACGGTCCTTCATGTTGAGGATGGCGTACACCGGGCTTTCCTGGGTGCCGGCCACATCCCCCGTCACGTAGGTCACCCGCTTGAGGTTCTTGTGGTAGATGGCCCGGTTCTGGAACGTTTTTACGACCCTGATCAGCTCACCTATGGAAACAAGGGAACCGGTTCTGGACGGCACCTTGAGGCTCTTGAGAATGTCGGCGTCCGAGCGGTCCGCAAGGGGCATCCTGAGGAAAATTTCCACGGGCTCCTTCTCCTCGGGAAGGTGCAGAAGGCCGGCGCTCATTCCGGTGAGGGCCATGCGCAGGGTCCGGGAGATGTCGTCCGTCGCCACACCGGAAAGGGCGGCCTTTTCCTTGTCCACCTCGAAGACCAGCCTCGGCTGCGGATCTTCAACGTACCAGTCCACATCCACCACGCCCGGGGTCTGTTTGAAGATATCCTTCACCTGGCCGGCGATCTCGATCTGCCGTTCACCGTCGGGGCCGTAGATCTCCGCCACCAGGGTGCTGAGCACGGGGGGGCCGGGGGGGATCTCGGCCACCTTGATCCTGGCGCCGTTCTCCAGGCCGATGCGGGTGAGTTCCGGCCGCAGGCGTTTGGCGAGGTCGTGGCTCTGGGAACTCCGCTCCCCCTTCTCCACGAAGTTCACCTGGATGTCGGCCACGTTGCCGCCCCGCCTGAGGTAGTAGTGCCTGACGAGGCCGTTGAAGTTGTAAGGGGACGCGGCCCCCACGTAGGACTGGTAATCGCGGACCTCCGGGACGGTCTTGAGGTACTCGGACATCTGTCTCGTAACGGCCGCCGTCTGTTCCAGGGTGGTCCCCTCGGGCATGTCGATGATGACCTGCAGCTCGCTCTTGTTGTCGAAGGGCAGCATCTTCATGGTCACCTTTTTCATGGGCACGAGAGCCACCGACGCGCAAAGGAGAAGGACCACGACGGCCAGGGCTGAAAGGCGCAGGCTCCGCTTCTTCACCAGGGGCCGCAGGATCTTTTCGTACAGGCGGTCCAGGCGGCTTGTTCCCTCCTCGTGACCTCCCCCGTTCCTCGATCCCGACAGGACCTTGAAGCTGAGCCAGGGGCTGACAGTGAAGGCTACCAGAAGGGAGAAGAGCATGGCCACGGAGGCCCCCACCGGGATGGGTCGCATGTAAGGGCCCATGAGGCCGGAGACGAAGGCCATGGGTAGAAGGGCGGCGATGACCGTGAAAGTAGCCAGGATGGTGGGGTTGCCCACCTCGTCCACGGCGCAGATGGCCCTGAGGTCGCCGGCCCCCGATTTTTTAAAATGTCGGTGGATGTTCTCCACCACCACGATGGCGTCGTCCACGAGGATCCCGATGGAGAAGATGAGGGCGAAAAGGGTCACCCGGTTGAGGGTGTAGCCGAAGAGGTAGTTGACGAAAATGGTCAGCGCCAGGGTCACCGGCACCGCCACGGCAACGACCACAGCCTCACGCAGCCCCAGGAAGAGGGCCATGAGGACGATCACAGAAACGGTGGCGATGAGCATATGCTCGAGGAGTTCGTCGGATTTCTCCTTGGCCGTCTCACCGTAGTTCCGGGTCACCGTCATCCTGACTTCGGAGGGGAGCACGGTGCTCCTGAGACCTTCGACCTTGTCCAGGAGGCGTCTCGAAAGGAGCGTCGCGTTGGTTCCCTTTTTCTTGGACACCGCCACGGTAACGGCCTCGAACTGCCCCGCCCTGACCAGGGAGGACTCCTCCATCGACGCGGGGCCCTGCCCCATGAAAACATACTCCGCCGGTTCTTCGGGCCCGTCGGTGATCCTGGCCAGGTCCCTCAGGTAGACGGGGCGCCCGGCCCACTGGCCCACCACGACGCTGCCCACCTCCTCGGCGCTGGTGAGAAAACCGCCGGTTTCCACGAGATATTCCACGTTGCCGGACTGGAAGTCCCCGGAGGGGATCAACGTGTTGGACTGGCTCAGCGCTCCCATGATGAGCATTGGGGACTGGTTGAACGCGTTCAGCCTGCCAGGCTCGAGAGTGACGCGTACCTGCCGGCGCTGGCCGCCGGTAAGCTCGACCTCGGAGACATCCTGGTCCTGCTTGAGGTTGCCGCGCAGTTCCTCGGCGACGCGCCTGAGCTGGTACCCGGAATACACCTCCGACCACAGAGTGAGGACGAGGCTCGGGACGTCGTCAATGCTCTTGGGCCGGATGACCGGTTCCGTTATGCCCCCTGGAATGCGGCCGTAGTTGGGCATGAGCTTGGTATAGAGGTTGACCAGGCTTTTTTCCATGTCCTCGCCGACCTTGAAGCGCACGATGGTCAGGTTCTGGCCGGGCTGGGCTATGGAGTAGACGAACTCCACCCCCTTGACCTCCCACAGGAGCCGTTCCAGGGGGCGGGTGACCCGCTGTTCAACCTCCTCGGGAGTCGCCCCGGGGAAGCCCACGAAAACGTCCACCATGGGCACAACGATCTGGGGCTCCTCTTCCCTTGGGATGACGCTCACGGCCATCACCCCCAGGAGGAGGGCGGTGATGACGATAATGGGCGTCAGCTTGGAGGTCAGGAAAGCTCTCGCGATCCTTCCGGAAAGGCCGATGGCTTCCATGTCAGTTCTCTCCCTCCGGGGAACCGGGCCGGACCAGGACGCCGCCGTCCACTGCGCGGTCCAGGTTCCCGACGACGATGGTGTCCCCGGCCGCGAGTCCCGAGAGAACTTCCACCATCTCCCCGTAAGGCCGGCCTGCCCTGATGAGTCTGTAGATCACGTGGCTGTCCGCGTTCACAAGGAACACCCCCGTGAGCTGCCCGCGCGACACGACAGCCGAAGCGGGCACGAGGAGCAGGTCCCTCACACCGGACTCGAACCTCACCGTCCCGTACTGGCCGCTTCTCAGGTCAAGCCCTGGGACCTCGATCTTGACGAGGAAGGTCCTTGTGCGGGGATCCACGGTGGGGACCACCTCGACGATCTTTCCCATCGTTTCCACTGCGTTTGACGGGACGCGCACCCTGACTTCCATCCCCTCCATGACCGCCTCGAGCATCCTCTCCTCGAACCCGGCCTGGACAAGGCGCGAATCCCTGTCCTCCAGCTGAAGGAGGGGAACGCCGGGCGAAGCCATGCTGCCCACGTTGGTCATCTTGCTTGTGACGATGCCGTCGATGGGGGAGGCCACCGTGGAAAAACCCAGAAAGATCTTCGCCTCGTCCCTTGCGGCCCCGGCCCTCTTGACCATGGCCTCTGCCTGCTCGACACCATGTTTGGCCTGCTCTGCCTGGGTGAACACATTGTCGAGTTCCTGGGTGGTGATGGCTTTTTCGTCCTGAAGCGTCCGGTACCGCTCGTAGGTCTTGACGGCCAGGTCCTCCTGCCCGCGGGCCGACGCCAGGGCATGAACCGCCTCGTTGTAGGCTTCCTCTGCCGCACGCACCTTTTCCCTGAGGTCCCTGTCGTCGATGGTCAACAGGACCTGCCCCGCGCGTACCCGGTCTCCCTCGTTGACGGCGAGGGAGGTCACGGCGCCCATGATGCGGCTCGAGACCGTACTCGAGGTCCTTGAAACCACGGTCCCCGTGGTTTCGAAGCTCTCTGGAACGGTTGTCCTGATGACCTTTCCCAATTCCACGCCGGAGACCTCCGGGCGCACAACGGGTCGGGCTTCCTGATCGGGGGAACAGGCCCCCAGCATCAGGGCCCCGGCAATAGCGCCAAAAAGTAACATCTTCCTCGCTGACATCGTTTTCTCCTTAACTATTGGCAGGGTCGCAGAAAGTCCTGGCGGGACTTTCCGCTCGACGGGAAGGGAAAAGTGTCATTTTCCCTTCCCTCACGGATCAATGACTATCAGTGCCGGTCATCGATCCGGGCGCCCCGCTCGGGGCGCGTTGATGGCCTCTTGACAAGCCATCAACTGGCAGGGTCGCAGAAAGTCCTGGCGGGACTTTCCGCTCGACGGGAAGGGAAAAGTGTCATTTTCCCTTCCCTCACGGATCA
>JARGFV010000111.1:0-2098 GCA_029210545.1 bacterium | reverse complement strand
GGCAGGGTCGCAGAAAGTCCTGGCGGGACTTTCCGCTCGACGGGAAGGGAAAAGTGTCATTTTCCCTTCCCTCACGGGGGCTGCTGTAATGTCGCCAAAGTCCTGGTAGGACTTTGGCTCAACGGGAACCGAAAAGCGTGGTTTTCGGTTCCCTTACGGATCGAATACACAGCCATTGGCACTCGATCCGGGCGCCATTCCCAGGCGCGACTACTGTTGATCACAAAAAGCACTGTCAGGGTTCCGCAAGGTATTCCTGCCCGATGAGCCCGCTCTGGAACATGAGCCTGGCTAAAGAGACAAGGTAGGCGTTTTTCCTCGCCACCAGATCGGCCCTTGCCGAGTCCAGAGAGGTCTGGGCATCCAGGAGATCCACCACCGTTGCGAGGGAGTTTACGTAACGTTTTTCGATGAGCCTTGCCATTTCGTCTGCCAGGGACAGGCGGGACAGTGCCAGTTCCCTTCCCCTCGCGGCCTCAAGAATGGACAGGTAGGCTTCGTTGATCCGGTAGATGATCTCCTTTTTCAGACCGTCGTACCAGGCCTCGGCCTCCATGAGCCCGTACCTGGCGTCCGAAGCCGCGTGGCTCTTCAGCCCTCCGGAGTAGAGGTCCCAGCGCAGGAAGGCCATCACCTGGTAACTGCTTCCTTCCTCATCCAGGGGGGCCTCGTGGCTGTTGATCTGGTAGGAACCTCCAAGGCCCACGGTGGGAAGGGATCCGGCGGTGGCCATGCTGACGTTGAGCCTGGCGTTGCGGACCTTTTTCGCCATGGCAAGCAGGTCGTCCCGGTCCGCGGCGACCTCCTCGTAATGTTCCACCGGCTTGAGAGCGGGTACCGGGATCTCCTCCACGGCCGCCTCAACGGGACCATCCTGCCCCAGGATCAGTCCCAGGGCGCGGGCTGCCAGGGAGACGCTTTTCCTGGCTGACCCGAGCTGTGCCTCGCTCTCCTTTACGGAAACCTCGGCCCTGAGCAGATCCGACTCCAGGCCCAGCCCCGCGTTTACCCTGGAACGGGCGATCTCGAGGTGGATCCTGGCATCCTCCAGGCTATTTTGGGCCACATCCTGGTAGCCGCGCGCCGTTTCCGCGCCGATGAACGCCTCCAGGACGTCGAGGAGCACCTGCTGGGTGGCTCTCCGGTAATCCAGCGCCACTGCCTCGCCGGCCGTCCTGGCCATGTCCACACCCAGGGAGGCTTCCCTGGAATAAAGAGCCTGTGTAAAAGAGATGGATGTGGTGAAATCATCGATGGCGTCGGGATCGTTGAGGCTGTCTATACCGAAATCCGCCGATTCAAAGCGGCTCTGGTTGAGTTTCGAGGAGAAGGCGAAGGTGGGGTTGTCGGTCTTCATGTACCTTTCCTCGAGGGTCACCTTCGGCAGGAGGCGGCTCCTGGCCGAACCCACCCGCTCCTGGACGGCCCTGAGGGAGTTTCCCATGGCGACAAGCTTCGGGTTGCCTTCCAGGGCCATGTGGAAAGCCTCCTGAAGGCCCACTACGGGCGCTTCCGCCCTGGTGACCGCCGGCAGGAGAAGGGCCGCCACGGCGAGCACCAGGGCTGCCGTTTGATAACCTCGCAAAATTTCCATCCTCGACATTTTTTCGTTACCTCCATCCGGATCCGGCAGGGCTCTTCCCTCGTTGCGCCGGTAATGGTTAACCTGTTGCTTATAAAGGGTAGCTGCACCGCCCTGATTTCATATTTCCACAATATAAGAATATTGTAATAAAATGTCAAGCTCCCGATCACCAGGGTGCCTTTTCATAAAACAAAAATTTTTAGAGGGCGGCCTTTACAGCTTTCGGGAAGGGCGGAACCCCGGCACCGGGTTCCCTGTTTATGGTGATCCGGGGATGCGGGACCTGACTCTGGAGGCTCTGTTGGAGTAACATGGGGAACAGATTATAAATGATAACACATTAAAGGTTCTCCTGCCGGATATGCTAAAGTTGATAACTTCGCAAAAAGTCCAATCCGGGACTTTTCGCTCCACGGAAAGGGAAAAGCGGGGTTTTCCCTTCCCTCACGGAGGCTACTGTAATATCGCCAAAGTCCGGGTAAGACTTTGGCTCAACGGGAACCGAAAAGCGTG
>JARGFV010000110.1 GCA_029210545.1 bacterium | reverse complement strand
AGTGCCATTCCCATTTATCTTTAATTGCCACACAGTTAGCTGACATCTCATTTGCATCATGAATAATGCGGGCTAGGTGCCAAGAAAAAGGCGCCGGACCATTTGGTCCGGCGCCTTTGCGATTGTCCTAGTACATAGCCCTTGGAACCTAGCACAGGGCTATGACATTATTATTCAGGCTATCAGTAGTCATAGCCCTTTTCGTTGTGCTGCGTGATGTCGAGGCCGGTGACCTCCTCGTCCTCGGTGACCCGCAGGCCGATGGCGACGGCGCCCATGGGGCCCACGAAGCCGGAGGCCGGGGTGATGGCCACGAGGCCGGCCACAGCGCCCGTAATGGCGCCGAGGGCACTGGGCTTGCCGTGCTTCAACCATTTCACACCCATCCAGGCAAGGGTGGCGGCGGCTGTAGCGATCTGGGTCATGGCCAGGGCCATTCCGGCAGTCCCGTCCGCGGCGAGCTCGGATCCGGACCAGCCCACCCACAGCATGGATGCTCCCACCATGGACAAGGTGAGGCTGTGGGGCATCATGGGGGTCGTGGGGTAGCCTTTTCTCCTGCCAAGGACGATGGCCGCGACCAGGCCCGCGATACCGGCGTTGATGTGGACCACTGTGCCTCCGGCAAAGTCCAGCGCGCCCATCTGGCCGAGCCATCCGCCGCCCCACACCCAGTGGCAGACGGGGCTGTAGATGAGCAGCATCCAGGCGCCGGTGAAAAGGAGCATGGCGGAAAACTTCATCCTTTCGGCGAAGGCGCCGATGATGAGGGCCGGCGTGATGTTGGCGATGATGTACTTCATGGTATGTTCCCCTTTCGGTGGTTTGAGTTGATGACTGCACAATGGAAAGGGATGTGCCAAAAAAGAAAAAACCGGCAGGATTGCAAATTTTCCTTTTTTTACAAAAGGTTGCACCATATTTTGACGCTGGCAGGCATTGGACTGACCGGAATCGCAGCACAACAGGGCCTATGTTTTTATGCATTCGCCGACAAGGTGCCCAAAAAACAGGCATGACCTGCGATTGATATCATTTGTGGGAAGGTGTTAAACTGCTGTCACGAAAAATCGTGCTAAATTAAAGAGTTAACCTGAAATACAGGTCCAGGCAAACTCCTCGACGGATCCCGGTTTGCGATGCGGAGAAGATAGGGAGCATATAAAGATGCCGCAGGTTTTTTCAACCGGTTGGCTTTACCTGTTTATGATCGTCATGGTCGTCAGCCTGGTCAGGATCTGCCTGAAGGTGCGCACCCTTAACCAGGGCCCGCAGATGGATCGCTCCGTGGTCCGCCTGGCTCCCGTGAAGAAGGACGCTCCCGACCTGGGAGGGAAGGATGAAAGCGCGGGGATCCTTGCCGGTCCCGACGCCCTCATCAGGGATGGGGACTTCTCCCGGGCTATCGGTGAGCTGGAATCCATGCTCCCGGACCTCTCCCCCGTGGAGGACCGGGAGGTCAGGGGCCAGGCCCTTTACCGGCTGGGCGCCTGCCGGCGGAGAATGGCCGCGCCCGGCGACGGAAAACGGGAAAGGCTCAAAGCCGGCGAGGCTCTCCGGGAAGCGGTGACCCTCCTGAAGCCGGAAAGGTTCCGCGTCCACTACTTGAGAGCCCTTTCCGAACTGGCCGCCCTTTACGAGGAACTGGCCGGTATCCAGGGCCAGTTGGAGAACCTCAACCTGGCCCTTCGCGCCTGGGACACCGCCGCTGAGGCAGCGAGGCGATCGTCGTGGCTCGATGAGGAGGTACGGTTTCTCACCCGGAAGGCGGGGGTGCTCCGCAAGCTGGCAGACCACTCCGATCGCCAGGCCAGCCTGAGAAAGGCTGTGGAAACCTACGAACAGGCAGCCGCTGTCCTGGAGGCCATCGAGGACACGGAAACCCTTCTCAACAGGGCCGGGATACTGAAGATGGCCGGGGACGCACTGACCGAACTGGCAGATGTGTTTGATAAGGAGAAGACCCTGGCACGGGCCCTTTCCGCCTACGACCGGGCCCTTGAGATCATGACCCCGGAGGAAAACCCTGTCCAGCGGGGCGTCACCCTGGCTGACGCCGGCCGCGTTCTTCTCGGGCTTTACGACATCGAACGGAGCCCGGCCCTCCTTAGCAGGGCCGTCAGGACCATCAGGGATTCCCTGGAACTGCTGAAACAGGACGATCAGGCCGCGCGCAGGGGGATGGTCATGGCCCTCATGGCCCGGGCCCTGACCCGTTACGCGGAGGTCAGGGAGCCCAGGATGAACCTCCAGCGGGCGGTCACCCTGTTCGAAACAGCCATGGGGATCCTGAAAGAGCCGCAGTACGCTCCCGAGCGGGAACGGATCAAGGGGGAGCTCAGGGAGGCGGTGGGGAAGCTGAACGCTGAGTCTAACTTAGTAGACTCAGCGCCGAGGGGGTGAGGGGGCGCATGGGGGGGAATATCGCAACGTTCTTTCACCTTTTCTCCTCTTCCCCTCTTCAGAGAATCGAAGCTGTGGCTGAGACTCGATGATCAAAGGACGGCTGCCATGACAGTTTCCATAATGGACATTTTGGAAAACAGCTGCCGTCCTTTGATCATTGCCCATCGCGGCGCGTCCCGCTACTTCCACGAGAACACCATGGAATCCTTCGAGGCGGCCATCGACATGAGGGCCGACATGATCGAACTGGACGTCCGGCGTACCGCCGACGGCGTGCTGGTGGTCCACCACGACCATGATTTTGCCGGTGCCAAAATCATGGATATGACAAGAGATGAACTGCAGGACAAATCTGGATCAGCAGGGTACATGGTCCCCACACTTCAGGAAGTACTGGAATTTTGCGCAGGCAAAATTCCACTGGACATCGAGCTGAAAGAGGCGGGCTGCGAGGAGCAGGTCCTCGAAACGGTCCTGGGCGTCCTGGGACCGGACAGCTTCATCATCACCTCCAGCTTAGACACGGTGATCAGGAAGATAAGGGTCCTTGATCCGGCGATCCGGACGGGGCTTATCATCGGCGACCGTCCTCCATGGCAGCTGTTTACCAAGCTCTTTCCCGGCCGCAGGGTCCGCCGATCCGGGGCCGACGTCCTCGTGGTGAGCAGGAAGCTCGTACAGCTCGGTTTCCTCAAGACAACCAGGAAACTTGGCCTCCCGGTGTGGGTCTACACCGTCAACGACAGGAAAGAGCTATGGAAGACCATCACAGATGAAAGGGTGGGGGGGATCTTTTCCGACCGGCCGGACGTCGCCCTTTTCCTCCGGGATCTGCACAGCGTTCATAAGGCGTCGATCCCTGAGGAAAAGGGGGAATGGGGAAGGATGAAGGCGGAATAGAACCAGTAAAACTCTTTTCACCCTTGTTCCTCCTTCGTACAGGCTGCCGGGGACAGGGAAGTCCCTTCGACAGGCTCAGGGCAGGGCAGGAATCAGGATAAGTTCAAGAACTGTTTTTTAACATACAAGTGCGCGGTAAATTTGGCCGCATTTAAAGGAATGCGATTTGCCCTGCACTTTGCACTTTGCACTCTGGACCAGATCCAGGAGGATCTCATGAACGTGCTGGTAATACTCGCCCACCCCACCCCCGGCAGTTTCAACCACGCCATCGCCGAGACGGTGGTGCTCACGTTAGAGCGGCTGGGGCACTCGGGGGTCTTCCACGACCTGTACGCCGAACGGTTCGATCCCGTCCTGCCCACGGACGAGATCGTCAGGGACGTGGTCCTCGACCCGATGGTCGCCGAACATTGTCAGCAGCTCGCCGCTGCAGACGGCATCGTCCTGGTGCACCCCAACTGGTGGGGCATGCCCCCGGCGATCCTTAAAGGCTGGGTGGACCGGGTCGTCCGGCCCGGCGTCGCCTACGAGTTCGAGGAGGGTGACGGCGGGGAAGGGGTTCCCGTGGGCCTGCTCAAAGCAAAGACGGCGGTTGTGTTTAACACCTCAAACACGCCGGAGAAAAGGGAGCAGGAAGTCTTCGGCGACCCGTTGAAGAACCTCTGGAAGACGTGCATCTTCGACCTGTGCGGGGTGACCGAATTTCACCGCCGCAACTTCGGTGTGGTGGTGACCAGCACGGAGGAGGAGCGTAAGGTGTGGCTGGAGGAGACTTCTGAACTAATCGCCCGCATATTCCCGGCGGGCAATTAGCTGTATCGGGGTGTCGGGGAAGGGAGCATGGGAGCAGGGGCGCAGGGGCGCATGGGCGCAGGGCGCGGAAGGAATAGGGAATAGGGAATAGGGAAGTCGGAATGGGGAAGCAAGGCAAGGTTCAAACGATCTCTTCCACCTTCCACCTTCCACCTTCCACCTTCTCTATTCCAATAAGGAGTTTTACCATTGTCCCTTATCGTTTACGGCGTATCGGGTGAGGGGTCCGGGCACACCTCCCGGGCCATGTCCGTCCTCCCGCACCTCGTCGAGCAGGGTCACGACGTCAGGGTCGTCGGGTACGACCGGAGCTACCGGGACCTCAAGGACCGGTTCGACGTTTTCCAGACCGAGGGGTTGACCATCGGCCAGGTGGACAACGAGGTTTCCGTCACAAAAACCATCACCGAGAACCTGGCAAGGATCCCCAGGGGTCACGCCAGGTCAAGGGAACTTAAAGAAGTCCTGTTCAAGGAATTTAGTCCCGAGGCGGTGATCACCGACTTTGAGCCCATGACCGCCTACCTGGCCAACTACTTCGACATTCCCCTCATCACTCTGGATAACCAGCACCGTATGCGGTACATGGAGCTGGCTGTCCCCGAAAGGCTGGTTCCCGGCATGGCCCTGACGAAGGCCATCATCCGGGCCATGATCCCCCGTCCCGACGTGAGCCTGGTGACCACCTTCCACTTCGCTCCCTTGACCAACGACCGGACCTTTTCCTTCCCGCCCCTCATCCGGCCGACTGTCCAGTCTGCCGTTCCCTCAAGAGGCGATCACATCGTGGTCTACTTCACTAAGGGTGCGGATTCCTTCGTGGGGCGGCTCCGGGAATACCCACGGGAGAGGTTCCACGTCTACGGCCAGGGCAGGGAGGGGGTCGAGGGCAATATCGAATACAAGGGGTTCTCCCGGGAGGGGTTCGTCAACGACCTGGCCACCTGCAAGGCTGTCATGGCCTCGGCGGGTTTTACCCTCATCACCGAGGCCCTCAACCTGAAAAAGCCGTACCTGGCCCTTCCCACGAAAGGGCAGTTCGAACAGGAACTCAACGCCTTCATGCTGGACGATCAGGGTTACGGCAAGGGGGTTTTCCGGGTGACGAGAGAGACAATCGGAGATTTCCTGTACCGGCTGCCGGAGTACACCGAGAGGCTGGAGGAATACCAGCCGTCGGACGGCAGCGGGATCAGGGCCAAGCTGGATGAACTTTTAGCCGACGGCTGCGCCCTGGCGCGGGAATATCATGAAAGGCGGAAAGGTTGAGGGGAGCAGTAGCCAGAATCCAGGAGCCAGGAGAGAATACGTGTGTGCGTAAGTCATTTGAGATTTGTCGCCCTCACGCTTAACGCAAATGCGCACAAACGTGTCAAGGTTGCCGTAGTTCCACACAAGTGATACACTTCCTTTGTATCGGAGGTGTGTCATGCCCACGAAAAATCCCCGTATCAATATCGTCGTTGAAGGCCCACTTTACAAGGTTCTGAAGGAACTGGCCGACAAGAAAGGGCTTTCCCTGTCCACTCTCAGCCGGGACCTCATCCGCGAGGCCCTGGAGATGAGGGAAGACATCGCCCTGAACTACGTGGCCGATAAAAGGGACAGGACCCTGAAAGCCGCAGAACTCATCGACCACGACGATGCCTGGTCCTGAAGCGAAGTTCCTGGTCAGGTACCACCCTGACGTCAAGGCTGAGGATATCCCGGCACTTCCCAAGGCTGTAAAAAACCGGATAAGGAAAGCCATCGAAGAACGGCTGACGGCTGCTCCCCACGATTACGGCCAGCCCCTGCGTCGCAGCCTGAAAGGCTATTGGAAGTTGAGAGTGGGGGATTACCGCGTGGTTTACAGGATCAAGGGTAATTCTGTGATCATCCTCGGGATCATGCACCGGGAAAAGATCTATGAGGAGATGGAAAAGAGGGGGGACGGCTGATCAGCGACCGACCGACTGTCCGAAGGAGCGACTAAGCGAATGTCAGTGCAGTTGTGCACTCCATGCACTTCCTGCACCAGTGCACTCCAGCTGTCACCTGATCCCGCATCCCACATTCCAGATTCCATATTCCAAATTAAACCAGTGAACCGTGAAGCCCGGACCCCGGACCCCAACCATCGGCTACCTTATCCCGAGCTTGTCGAGAGGACGGTTCGGGTTCCAGATGTTCCCGATCATTGATCACGGCCTTTACCTCGGCACTCCGATACCCCCATACCCCTCCATACATGCAGTCAACCCGTAGGAGGATCGATGGGAACATATTTGAGTCCATCCCTTAAGGCAACCTCCAGGGGTTGACCGAGTTCCCCCGTTTCATTCCCATCCACCCGTCCAGTTTCCGAACACTATCTTTAAAAACAGCAATCTTGACGGCAGTCGCCCATATTGCTGTTTTTAAAGCTAAAAGTAGGCTTAATCCTGCCACTCAACCCATGTTTCTATCTTGGCATCATCATTGCTCCTTCCATGGCAGTAAAACTATCGACAACTACTTTTTGAAAGGAGAAGTATCATGGGAGATCTCACTGTAATGCAGAAGCAGGAAGTGGCAAAGGGCGCCCAGGCCATCGGCGCCATGATGGGCAGGCAGGCAAAGAGAAGGGCCGAGAAACTCACTTCGCCGCTGCCGACCCTCTCCTTCTGGGGCAAGGTCCTCGCGGTGACGGCCTTTGCGGCCTCCCTGGCTTTCGCCGGGCTCATTGTCCTCGACTCGTCCCACGTGGCTGTCGACCGGGGCAAGGCCGCCATCGTCGCCAGAGACACGGTCAACGTGCGGCAGGGATCTTCTGCCGGTTCGGGGATCGTGGAGAAGGCCCACCAGGGAGACCGGTTCTCCGTGACCGGATCCAGGGGGGATTGGACCAGGGTCCGGTCGTCCGACGGCAGCGTTGAGGGTTGGATCGCCAGCAGCCTCATCGACACGAAGACGGCAAAGACCCTGACCCTCAACTACGAAATGAAAGGCTATGCCACCGCCCTCCTCATCTGCATGGCCATCGTCTTTTTCGCCCTGAGGATGAAGAAGGTGCCGGTCACGGTCCGGAACGGAAGCGAGACGATGCTGGTGAATATGGATAAGTAGTCAGTAGCCAGTAGTCAGAAAACAGTATTTGATCAAAATGGGCGCTTGCAATCCAGCAGGCGCCCATTTTCTGTGAGCGGAAAGCTGTCAGCTGAGATCTTATGACCGGGTCACCACATATGCAGGGGAGCTATGGGGCGGAAGGATCCGGATGGACCCTCCCGCCTCCCGGTTATTCGTAGGAATGGCAGCGGACGCACAGGGGCTCGATGTAAGGATAATCGATGGGTTCGAGCGCCCGGAGCATGTACGGCACCCCCTGCTTGCCGTGGACGTTGTGGCAGCTGACGCACATGACCACATCGGCGCTGCTCTGATACCCGTTCAAATCGAAGTCCAGCAGCGGCATGTCGTCTCCCGGCAGGATGCTGGATGTGGGCGACTCGAAGTTGACAAAGGGCTTTTCCGGCCACCTGGAGACCGGGTCGTCAGCGACGGGGTGGGTGCCGATCAAAAGGTCCGGGTTAGCGTGGCAGGCATAGGAACAGTACGCCCGCTGGTCCAACATGCTCACAAATGGATCGAGGAAAGGATCCGTGTAGATGTGCGTCCACTGGACCAAAGGATCGTAAATTGGCCGTAGGTACTTGTAATCCCAGGGCTCCATCAGATGATCCGTGTGGCAGTCCGTGCACGGCATCCGGTGTTTCCCGTGACCATCCATTTCGTAGGTCATGGGGAATTCACCCGCCGGGCTCAAAGTTGAAGTGCAACACTTAGAGGAGTTAAAGTGTTGATGGACTCGCAAAAAGTCCATCAACGCGCCCCGCGCGGGGCGCCCGAATCAATGACTCGCCGCGTCACGATCGATGACCCGTGAAAACTGCCGCGCCTGGGAGAGGCGCCCGGATCGAGTGCCAATGGCTGTGTGTTCGATCCGT